>JACZVV010000146.1 GCA_022572465.1 Chloroflexota bacterium | reverse complement strand
CCACTCCTCGTCGGACTGAACGGCGATGGCGATCCAGCGGTCGTCGCCCTGGCAGGGGAAGGCCCCGTGGGGCGCGGCCCACGGGGACCGGTTGGCCAATCGCTCCCCCACCCGGTCGTTGACGGTCTTCTCCAGGATCGGCCAGCCGAGGGTGTAGGCGCAGGCCTCCACCTGCGAGAGGTCCAGATGCACTCCCTTGCCGGTGCGGAGGCGGTAGTGCAGGGCGCCCAGAATGGAGGTGGCCATGAGACGGGGCGCCAGCGTATCGGAGATGGTGCCGTTGGGCCCCACGGGCTCACGGTCGGGCCAGCCCGCCCAGTAGTTGAAGCCCGAGAGGGCCGAGCCCTGGCCTCCGAAGCCGGGGTAGTCCTTGTGGGGACCCGTCTGACCCTGGAGGCAGCCCGACACCATGATCAGGTCCGGCTTGATCTTGATCAGCTCGTCGTAGCTCAGGCCGAACTTGGCCATGTTCCCCGGCGAAAAGTTTTCGGTGACCAGGTCGCACCAGGCGACCAGCCGCCGGGCGACCTCGCCGCCTCGGGGGTCGCGCAGGTTGATCGTTATCGAGAGCTTGTTGCAGTTGAGGACGTCGAAGAAGATCGCGCCATCCAGGTCCTTGGGATCGCCGATATGGGGCGGGTAGACGCGCAGGAAGTCGGGCCGGACGCGGGATTCGACCCGGACCACGGTGGCCCCGTGGTCGGCGAGATACCGCGTCGCGATGGGCCCGGCGGCACCGGACCCGAACTCCAGGAGCTTCAGCCCCTCGAACAGCTTGCGCTTGTCTGCCATGAGCTTCTACCTCTATCCGGCGCACCGCCCGTTTGGACTCCCGGTTCCCCATTCGATCCGCGGATTACGCGGATTTGACTCCCTGTGTCCTCGTTGCCCGCTCCAACTCTCTCGTTCCTCGTTCCTAGATGACCCCCGCCTCTTTCAAGCTCACGAGCTGATCGCGGCTCAGGCCCAGCTCGCCTTCGAGGACCTCGACGTTGTGCTCGCCGATGAGGGGCGCGCGGCGGCGGAGCCGGACCAGGCCATCGTCAGACTTCACGAAGGGGCCGGGGTAGACGACCGTCCGGTCGAGCTCGGGGTGGTCCACCTCGACGAAGAACTCCCGGGCCTTCAGGTGGCGGTCGGCGAGCTGCTGCGCGGGGTTGTAGACCGGCGCGATCATCAGCACCCGTTCCACCGCTGCCTCGTAGAGCTCCATCGCCGTCTTGGAGAGGAAGAACCTCTCGATAGGCGCCACGAGCCGGTCGACCTCATCCTGGTCGAAGACGGTGTTGTTGTAGTCCGGCCAATCGATGCCGTCGAGAAAGTCGTCGCCGAACCCCTCCTCGGTCATCCACTGCACCAGGCGTTGGAAGCCGGGTATGCGGGCCGGGCCTCCGCGGAGGCCGAAGGAGACGAAACCATCTTTACACGGCCAGATCTCCCGCTGGTACGTCCTCCCCTTCGGTCCCTCAACGGCGTACCGGGCGCCCGTCCGCTTGCTCTTGACTCCCTTGAGATAGAACTGCGTCGGCCCGTTGTAGCTGATGAACTGCATCGCCTCGTGAATGGAGACGTCGACGTGCTGGCCCTCGCCGTGCAGATCGCGGTGCCACAGGGCCATCAAGGCGGCGTTGGCGGTCTCGGCGCAGGCG
The DNA here is from genome assembly GCA_022572465.1 of Chloroflexota bacterium. Classification (GTDB taxonomy): domain Bacteria; phylum Chloroflexota; class Dehalococcoidia; order SHYB01; family SHYB01; genus JACZVV01. Next base: position 3,756 of record JACZVV010000146.1, on the reverse strand, counting down.
TGGAAATAGGTGGTGGGCATCTGGCAGGCCACGGGAGGCCGGTCGGCGTCCCCCGTGAGGAACATGTTGCCGCTCATGGCCACCGTGATGAAGTCGGTCACCTTGAAATCGCTGTACGGGCCGGTCTGTCCGAAGGGCGTCAGGGAGACGACGATGACGTCCTGCTTTACCTGCGCCAGGTCGTCGTATCCCAGCCCAAGACCGGCGAGGTATCCGGGCGCAAAGCTCTCCAGCACCAGGTCGAACTCCCGAACGAGACGCTTGAACAGGTCCCGGCCGTCGGCGGTGGCCAAATCGAGGGTGATGCCTCGCTTGCTGGTGTTGTAGGCCCACCAGTAGAGGCTCTTCTCGGAGTTGGGATCGTCGCCGTAGAAAGGGGGAATGTTGCGCGCGGCGTCGCCCTTGGGCGGCTCGATCTTGACCACGTCGGCGCCCATGTCGCCCAGAATCTTACCGGCCAATTGCCCCTTGGCGTCGGTGAGATCGAGAACGCGGAACTGGTCGAGAAGGCCCGGTGGGCCGGTCGGCGTCATGGAAAGTGCCTCTCGGAGGTCGGTGGGTCTCGAAACAACAGCCCGGTGGGCCTCAAAACAAAAGCATTGTAGGCACGCGGCTCTGAGCCGTCAACGCGCCCTCGCGGGGAGGCGGTCGGCCATGGCGTCCACCGTGCAGCTCGACGGGTCGACGTCCGGCCGGACGGATCGATAGACGGCGAACCGAGGCCGGCCGTTGGACGCTAGCTCGCCGTAGTCGACCCGGACCGCCATCGAGGGCCGGCTCCAGTAGAGCAGGTGCGGCACGTCGGGGGGATCGAAGAACGGACACTCGCCGGTCTGAAGCCCGGCGAGACGGTCGAGCAGCCCAGCCCGCTCGTCTCGCGGGAAACCGCCGGCTACGCTGGCGACGTGAAGGAACGCGTCTCCATCGAAGGCGCCGAGCAGCAGGCTGCCCAACTCACCGGACCGCTCGTCGCCCACGGTGTAACCGCCCACGACCAGGTCGGCGGTGAGCTTCTCGCGGACCGTGAGCCACCGCGTCGACCGCGTGGCGGGGTAGTAGAGACTGCTGGCCTGCCGCGCGACGACTCCTTCGAGGCCAAGAGAGACAGCCGCTTCGTAGAACGAGACTCCCCAACGCTCCTGATGATGCGTATGCTGGACCGTATCCGATGGCGCGATGGCGTTCCGCAGGAGCTGCCGGCGTCGGCTCAACGGCGTGCGCAGCACCGATTGATAGCCCTGGTACAGAATGTCCGAGACGTGAAACGTCGCCGCCAATGGCGCCCCAGCAAGGCTATCGGCCTCCAGGCGCCGGGCGATCAGCGAGAACCGTGGCGCGCCCCGGCGGTCGCGTGCCACGACCTCCCCCTCCACCACCAGGCCATCGACTCGAGCGGCGTCGGCGACGGCCTGCGCCAGCTCGCCGAAAGCTCCGGTGACGTCCCGGCCTGCGCCCGTACGGAGCTTGACCCGGCCCTCTGCGACGAACGCCAGGACGCGGAGACCACCCCAGAGGCCCTCGAAGAGCCAGCCGGGAGCGTCGAAGGGCTGGCCGGCGGGATAGGCCAGCATCGGCCGGAGCCCCTGGGGGAGCTCGCCGAGCTGAAAGGCCATCTGACGGCTGGCGGCTGTCATCGGTCGGCCGTCAGTCCAGCCCGCAGAGCTTTGCAGGGTTCGTTTTGACCATCACCTCGACCTCGTCGTCGCTGAAGCCCATCCCCAGCATCATGGCGACGAACATCTTCATGCCTTGAGCGGGCGGAGGGTTCCATATCTGACCGAAGTCGGTGCTGAGGATGCAGTGCTCGGCCCCGATCTCCCGGATCGCCTCGGCCAGCTTCTCGGGCGTTATCACCTGGGTCTGAGGCATCAGTCCGATGAGCGCATGCTCCAGGTACGCACCCAGGGCAACGTACTCCTTCATCATCTCCATGGTGGGCATGCCGCCGCGGTGGGCCGTGATGGGGTGGGTGATGATGATGCGCGTGATCCCCATCTCCCGTGCCTTACGCACCACGGCAATTGTCTCCTCGTTGGTGATATGGCCCGTCGCCAGGACCATGTCGTATCGCTTGATCTCCTCCAGCACCTCGACCGTCTTGGCGGTGACCTCGCCCTCCTGGTCGAGACAGGGAATGCCCATCTCGGGCCTGCCGAACAGGGCCATGTCGCTGGTGGAGGAGAAGGTGGGAAGCCACACGAAGCGCGCTCCCAGACGCCCCGAAGTCTTGACGGCGTCGGGGTTCATCCCACCGACGTCGTGGTCCAGGCAGACGGCGCCGAGGGGCTCGAGGTGGGGAAACTGCTGCTTTCCCACGTAGGCCAGCGGGTAGGTGGGATAGTCCTTGCTCTTGAGGACCATGCCCCGCATCTTGACGGCGCTGGCCGTCTCCAGCATGGTGGTGAGGTCAACGCTGCGCTCGATCTTGCTGTCGGGTCCGAAATGAGCGTGAAGGTCGAGCGAGCCTTCCACCAGTCCATCGACGGTGGCGGCTTTGACGCGGGCGAACTGGGGTCGGACCATGGCGAGCGCCTCCGTGGCGGGCTGTTGCGATTATCTGGTCGGGCCGGGCCGGTGTCAACGCAGCCCCATGGGAGAGATGGGTCCGCCAGCAGCCCAATTATTCCGCCGCGATGGGGCATGCACAACGGGGCGATGACGCGAACGCTAGATCCCCGCGAACGCGGCGGCCACGATTGCCTCCAGGCGAAGGCGGCTCTCCGGGTCGCCGATGGTGGCGATGCTGGCTTCCAGGGTCTCTCGGTAGGTCTCCAGAAACCCGCGTCCGACCTCTCCAGCTGCGATGCGCTCCCGGTAGCGACGCAGCGCTCGGGCCAGCGCGGCCTCCAGCCAGTCGTCGCCTTGCAGCGCCGCCAACGCCTCCAAATACGCTGCGTCGTTCTCTAACGAGATGGGTAGCGCCGGCTGCGTCCGTTGCCTCGGCAGGTCGTAGGCGAAGAAGAGCAGCGCATCGTCGACGGTCTCAACGGCCCCCTGTGCCTCATAGTGGATCGTGATCCGCGCCGCCAGCTCGGGCTCGGCCTGCACCAGCCGGTAGACCGCCCGAGCCGCGGGCACCCGGACCGGGTTCGCCGTCTCGAACACCTCCGCCGCCGCGCCGATGTCTCTCGAAAACAGCGCCACGGCCTCCCCCGGCATGTTGACCAGGAAAGGCTCGACGAGCAGGCCCGTCTCGGCGAAGAGCCGGATGGCCCCGCTGGGGTCGCCCTGGCCCAGCTCTACGATGCGCCGGTAGACCGCCTCCAGAAACGGCTCGTCGATGTGCTGAGTCGCCGAGACGTTCTCGTTGAGCAGGACGGCCAGCTCGGCGATGCGGGCCGGGTCCCGCGTGTCTCCGAACCCCAGGACGCTCACCAGCTCCTCCGGCCTGAGAAGAAAACGAGTGAAGGCCGGACCCTCGTCGTTGACCACTCGCGCCATCTCCGGCGTGATTCCGGTGAGGACCTGCCGAGCGAGAGGCCGGTCGACCTCGCCCAGCACCTCCAGGATGAAGTTCATCGACTTCCGCTGTCGCTCCGTGAGCCCTCGGAGAAAGCGGTCGAACGCCGCCGCCGCCTCCGCCGGATCGCCTGCCGTCAACCCTTGAAGCTCGACGGCCAGGTCCAGCAACCGGACGTGAAACGGGTCCAGCGCCTCCCGCGCCAGCTCCGCCGCTCTCGCCTCGGCGACGCTGCCGCCGCCGGCCACGAGCCGGGCGAGGGTGGCGTGATCGATAGCGGGCGTGAAGCTCACCAC
>JACZVV010000038.1 GCA_022572465.1 Chloroflexota bacterium | reverse complement strand
AGGAGCTGGCTCGGGAGGGTAGGTGCGAAGACGCTCTTTATCGAGCCTGGCAGCCCCTGGGAGAACGGCTACGTCGAAAGTTTCAACGGAAAGCTCCGCGACGAGTTGCTGGACCGCGAGATCTTCTCCACGCTGAAGGAGGTGGCCGTCCTGACCGAGGACTGGCGACAGATCTACAACCGCATCCGGCCACACAGCGCCCTGGGCTACAGAACGCCAGTTCCCGAGCCTATCCTCCTTGGCGCATCGAACGATACCCTCCCAAGACCCGGAGCGGTGGGAACACGAACATAGCTTGTGGTACAAATACTGGGGGCAGGTCACAGGGCTGCCAGCACACCGGGCCGTGGCCAGTCCCCGCACCGTAGCACCCCTACTGCCGCGTGTTATTCCCCACACTTCAACGCGGGTCATGGCCGAGGGGCCAGGGGCCAGGGGCCAGGGGCCTTGACGCTTCGCCCGCGAAAGGCGCGGTAGCAAGGTTGGCAGGCGTCTGCAATGGTGGTTGGGCGACCTGGTCCCCGGGAACATTCCGCCTCCCCCGCGCGTCCTCATAGATAACAACCTATACACTGGGGGAGGAAGAAGACAATGAGGAGGCTGCTCGCGGTCCTGTTCACGGTGGCCCTCGTGCTCGGCACAGCGGGTGCTATCACCGCCTTAGCTATGACTGGGCATAGTGGCGATGATCCTAACAAGAGACTGGACGAGGGAGTGCCGGAGCCCCCTTGCTGCAAGCAAGTATCCCATCCTGGCATGGCCAACCCCGGCCTAGGAGTCCCCGTCACCAGCATTGACGACATCGACCCGGACCGGTGCGACTTGGTCCACAACATCAACGCTTGCACTCCGGAGGAGATCCAAGGGCTCATGGGCGTCGGCAGCGTCATCACCTCGGTAGAGGTACTGGGCAAAATAGAGCCCGGAGTGGTTGGCATCCTAGTGTCAGCTAACGGAAACCCTGAGCCCCTGTTCGTGGATGGCGAGCTCGTAAGTCCGACCCCGGTGGGCCAGCCAGATTGTGGTGACGACGAAGCAGGAGCGACAGTGTACTTGACTTCGCTGGGCGAGACAGGTTGCGTCGTTTCGGACGCCGACAAGGGCCACGTTCAAGGACTCAGCATGGGTCAACCTCCGAGTGTCGACCCCCAGATGCTCCCGGTGGCCGAATAACGGAAGAAGCTATGGTTCCTATTACCTCCCACTTAGATAGACCCCTCTACCCTTTCCTGCTCGTTTATTTGTTGCCCATCGTAACAGTGCCAATAACATTCCTGCTCCTATTGTCCCTACCTACTGGTTGTGTCATCGGTGACAGCTCTACCTGGGAACTGCGCTATGCACAGGTGGCCTTCCTGCCTGGTGTAGCGAATCTGCTTCCTTTCCTGTGGCTGATGTCCAGGACAGCCCGCGTGAGGCGGTCCGCCATTGCGGCGGGGCTCATAGGTGCCGCTCGATTTGCATTTCCACAAGTGATGCTCTCCTTCTTCTTCACAGTGCCGGGAAGCTCCTCGTCGTGCTCAGCATCAGTCTACGTAGACCCATACGAATTATTCCTGCTTGTACCGCTCACCCTCATCCTTTGGGTTGTCTCGACCCTGCTCGGCACTGGGATATTCCTCCGGATAAACCCCAAGCTTCCATGAGGGCTGTCAGAGAGCAAAGAGTCAGGGCGCACAGGGGAGTTCGAAAGTCGTCATCTCCAAAACAAGAGTCGGCGATTTTCGCGGTTGAAGATCGAGCACCGAGCGTGGAATAGTCGAGCGGCGCCACCGCTCAGACATGGTTTCGCTTGTAAGCCGGTTCGAGCTTCCCATCAGCAGATTTGCCGCGCTTCCGGTAATTGAGAATTGCGGTGTTTGTGTTTGCGGAACAGGTGAATACGTGGACCATCGGGAATGTGGCGAAGTTCCTCTAGCACACCGATCCTCGCCTCCTGTGCAAGGTCACGCGGCCACCAGCATCCTGATCCCGTGTTCACGGTATAGATGAACCCTGCTCGGTCTCCCCGTCCAATGCGGGAATCTTCCAAAAGGCCAGGAAGGACAAATCCTGAGCTAACCCACCGGCCAGCGCACAGATACAGGTTGGACGTTCCTCGAAGAGTGTCTCTAGACGAGAAACGGCGGCCGATCGATCGGCCGCCGTTTTTTGTTGATGGTCGGGGCGCCGGGATTTGAACCCGGGACCTCTTCGTAGTGACATTCACAATACAGCACGGACGTGGCATCCTTCGTTCAACCTTGTAGAACGGAGCATGCGTTGGTCACTTCCCTTGAAACCAAGAGGGCCGTCGGGTACGCCCGGGTCTCCAGTGCTCAGCAAGCTGGTCAGCGCCATAGCTCACTCGAGACTCAGCAGGCCAGGTTCAAAGACTATTGTCAGCAGCGTGGCCTTGTACCGGTAGCCACCTTCACCGATGTCGTTTCAGGACGTCGCGATGACCGAAGGGAATACCTTCGGATGGTCGACTTCGTAATCAGGGGCGGCGCCGAGGTTATCGTCGTTCAGTTCCTCGACCGGTTCGGCAGGAACCCCCGGGAGATTCTCCGACGGTACTGGGACCTGGAAGAGCATGGTGTCGCGGTGATCGCCACCGATGAGGATATCCAGGAGGAGCTGCTCCTCCTGATCAAGGCAGGGATGGCGGGAGCCGAGAGCCGGCGCACATCCGAGAGAGTGAGGGCGTATATGGGAAGGGCCGTTGAGAAAGGGGTCCATGTCGGCAGGCCACCGTATGGCTATCGAAGGATTCGAGAGGCAGAAGGCGCCCGATGGGAGCAGGATCCCCTTGAAGCGCCGATCGTCCGTGAGATGTTCTCGCTCTCCGTCGAAGAGAACCTTGGCTATAAGGCCATTGCCGATCGCCTTTCAGAGGCAGGCCACAGAGCTCGAGGCAACCGACCGTTCGCTTCCTTTACTATTCAGAAGATTCTCTCCAATGAGGCCCTGAAGGGGACGCTGGTGTATGGCAAGCGCCCGAAGAAGGGCAACCCCGAACGGGAGCTGGTGACGGTCGAGGATTTCTTTCCAGCCATCCTGACTCAGGAGGAATGGCAGCGGCTACAGCAGCGGCTGTCGATCCGACGAGAGCATGCCCGAGGGCAGGCGCATGCCAGCGACTACTTGCTATCCGGCATTGTCCGGTGTGGGAACTGCGGTGGCCCCATGATCGGCAAGGTGGGCTCTGCCTATAAAGGCCGGCGATACCGCAACTATTGGTGCTCGAAGGCGGTTCAGTCCAGGGCCGCTTGCCCCACCTACAATGGGCATTCGGCGCCCAAGCTGGAACGAGCGATCCTGGAATACCTCGGCGAATTCAGCGACCCGGCCCGGGTGAGGGAGCTCGTGGCGGAGGGGCAGCAGCGGAACCTGAAGGCGGCCGAGGCCGAGCTGGGCCGCGTGGACCGAAGGATCGACCACCTCGAGCGGGAGTTCCTGAAGCACCTTGATCTGCTGAATCGGGGCATCCTCAACGAAGAGGAGTTCACCAAGGCTAATGAAGCGAAGCGGCAGGAAATTGAGCAGTTGAGAAGCCGAAAAGCCGACCTCGAGGAGGAGGTACAGCGACAGCAGGATCAGGCTGCGATGGTGAATCGAGTGCCGGCGATGGTTCGGTCATTCCTCAAGGACTTCGAGGCGCTGGACATCCGGCGGCAGAAGGCTCATCTGCAGACGATCCTGAAGGCTGCCCACGTTCACCGGGATGGAAGAATCGAGCTCGAGTTTCGTAGCTGACGCGCTCCCATGCATGGAGAATCTCAACAGCTCTGCCGGCTTAGTGCCGGCCTCCGCTCCCTTGAGGACTCCGATGATCCGCTCCTCTGAAAACCTGCAAAACTGGTCTCGCTGGCCACCCCGCACCACTGCTACAGGCCTAGAGGACCAGGAACGTTCGCAACCAGTCGCTAGCAATTCAAAATTTCTTCTTTCAGCGTGTACCGAGTACCCACACCAACATCACCGCCTGGCCGTCATTCAGAGCCCCTCACCTCGCCCAGCCCAGTCAGCGGTACCACGTTCCTCTTCCCCATACCACACTTATTTCCGTTGAGCCCCTACTCTTTCGATGGTCCACTCAACGAACTCAGTGACGTCGTCTGAATCGATCTTCCGGGCTCTGTCCCGAGCCAGTCGAACGATGGCTTCATTCGGAAACGCCCACAGGATGTTGCCAAGTGCTTCGTCGTTGCGTTTTTGAATATCCCCTCCTTGAGTGGTGAACACGCTGATGTCCACCAGCGCGTTCACGATCCCGCGCACCACCCGTATCGGTATTGTGGGCTGGGTCGGGTCATCGTGTATCCGCACGGCGGCGGAACTAATCATCAGGAAGAGGTCATACCAGAACCCGCCGTCAGAGTAAAGTCCATCCTTTTTGAAATAGCGGCGATGCTTTTTGACGGCGTCGACGCCTTTCCTGGAAAGATCAAGCAGGTCTTCGAAAAGCTTCTCATCCGCGCGGGCCAATGGAGAAAAGTGCAGATTCTCTCCTCGGGGGTTGTAATTCTTCATCAGTTGGTCCAACTGGGCGCGCAACTGATCGAACTCGGCCTTTCTCTCCTCGTCGATCATCTGGCCTTCCTCTTCTTGTCGATGATGAAGCCGACGATGGCGTTGTCTACCACTTTAGCCAAGGTCTTGTGACGGCTCCGGCCAATGTACTCGCTCTCCTTCGGGGCCAAACGCCTGGCGATGACGACGAGACGCGGGTAAACATCCTCGAACATCTTCCTCTGGTCGCCCTGCATGCGGTTGTGCCACGAGAAAAACTCCGAGGTGTACTTACGGTCGATGGGTGGCACCAGGTTGGGCAACAGGTGGTGCAAGACTTTGCTGCCGGCGACGATTTCCGATTTAGTGGCGCTTACATCGACCTGCTGTATAAACCCCCACAGTCTGCTAATTATTGGTGAGGATTCATCCCCTGTAGGCATATCTTTTATGTGCAGTGATTGGAGGTCGTCGAGGTCCTTGGCACATTGGTGAAGACTAGTCAAGAACTTTTCAAACTCCTCTAGTTTCCTGTCCGAAGCACCACCTTGGTGCAGGCCCCACGCAGTGAGCGTCGCGTAAAGGAGTTGCAGGGAAAAGGTGTCATGCACTGCTTCTCCTGGAGTGCCGAACTGCTTTCGCCGGCTGAGGGTCTGTTCATGAAAGTACCTGCTCGGCCCCGTCAACACATCGGCAAGGTCGAACACCTCGAGATAGTGAGTGACACGTTCGCTCAGCTCGTCGATCCGGCGCGTGATCTTATCTTCTGTCTCTTGGCTATTCATGTCCGCCACCGGCGTCCTGGATGGTCCTAAAGATCTGTTCCCCGCCGCGAGCGTCGATGGCCGACATCAAGACTTGCGCGCCGTCGGACGTGAACACCAGAGTGGTGCCCCGGCCTATCTCGGAGCCTGATCCAGAGACCGAAGCGGCTTTTCTGTCCACTCCTGAATCCATGGAAGAGCCTCCTGGACCGTTTCCATTCGGGATTTCCCTGATTTGGCTGCCAAGACATGCCGCAACCTACAGTAACCGGAACCACGTTATCGCGCCAAGGATTCTAGCACGTGTCTGCGGTCACTTGACCACGAACCTGTCCTCAGCCATACAATGCGGCGGATTCGAACACAGGAACAGCGATGCCGTGGCGGTCATTACAGGGGTCGCTCACTGTGGTCGGGTTAGCCGAGGTGGTTCTGTCGGCCGACTGTTCGGTATGCGCATCCCAATCAACAGATGCGCCGAATGTCCCAGAGACCGTGGCAGCTCCTATGGAGGCAACTGCTCAAACAAAGATTATCGCAGCAGCCGTTGAGGCCTCGGTGGAGGGGCGTCGTTCTGCAGCACCTCGCCAACGGCCACGGCCACGCCAACAGGGGCCAGACCGACCATGACCGGTTCAACAGGGCGCAGAGTTGCATTTCGATGCCGCAGCCATCCTCCACCATGAGGGGCGGTTAGAACAGGCAATAGCTCAATACGACGAAGCAATCCGCCTCGACCCTGGGTATGCCGCCGCCTATGGCAACCGAGGGTTCGCTTATGTTCAATTGGGTCAGTACCAGCGAGGCATAGAAGACTTCGACGAAGCCATCCGACTCGACCCTGGGGTTGCCGACGTCTATCACGACCGAGGGAGCGCCTACGCCGGGTTGGGCCAGGCCCAGCGGGCCATCCAGGACTTTGACGAGGCCATCCGTCTCGACCCCGGGTTTGCCGAAGCCTATGTCCTCCGAGGGGTTGCCTCCGTTGGTTTGGGCCAGCACCAGCGGGCCGTTCAGGACCTTGACGAGGCCATCCGGCTCGACCCTGGGGTTGCATTGGCCTATTTCAACCGAGCGCTCGCCCGCGGTATGCTCCACCAGCCCGAGCGGTCCATCCAGGACCTTGACCAGGTCATCCGCCTCGACCCCGAGCATATCGATGCCTACGTAACTAGGGCGTATGCTCACACTTTCCTGAACAATGAGGAAGAGGCCCAGCGGGACGTTGAGCGGGCGGTGGAGCTGGGTTATGACGCGGGTCGGTTAAGCGCAGAAATCGAGGCAATCAAAAGGTCGCGGTAGTACGATGACCCCCACGACGAGGCCGAGTAACGCAGCAGGCGCCTAGGTCACTTGAGCAAAGTAGCTTGCCCTCAGCAACGGGGTGCGTAACATCAGCTTGGGCGGCTGACGGCAACCATGAGCGGACAAAGGCGGATGCAAGGCGGTGGGTCGAACGGTGAGGAAATGGCAATGTCCCACCCCCGCTGTGTCAAAGCATTGCTCCGGCCCAACGCCTATCCAAACCCGGCGGAGACCGTCACTCATTGAACTTGGCACCTGCTCGGATAATCGTTCTCTCCCCGTGGGTGCGGTGATCACCATTCCCTGCTGACTCCTAGTCTCGCGCCTCGCTCACCGCACCCACGGTTGCTTGTAGGAACCCGGAGAGGATGCTGCTTACTGCTCGAAGTACGAAGTGTGATCCTCGTAGTCCAGCGCGGTAAGCATGCCGCCGGGATACACCCCTCGATTTGTGACGTGGAAAATAATGTGGCAGTGGAACACCCACGTCCCTGGATTGGTCCCCAACACCTCCACATCAACAGTCTGACCTGGAGCTATGTCTTGCGTGTTGACCACTAGTGGATTCGTCAACGGGTTGCCGTCTAGTTGAACTACCGTGAATTGATGACCGTGCAAGTGCATAGGATGGTGCAACTGCCCCGCGTTTATCATCCGAATCAGAATGCGCTCGCCGGTCTTGATCTTGAGAAGCGAGTCCTCCAGGGTCTTGGGGAACGAGTGGCCGTTGATAGTGTAGAACCCCCCAGTTTCGTGGAGGAGTAACGTGTACTCTCGGTCGTACTGTGGCAGGCCTTCACGTGGCTCCACGATAAAGGCGCCGAACAGCCCTTTGCTCAGCTGTACGAAAGTGTTCGAGTGGGTATGGTACATGGCAGTCCCAGGCTTAGGCGCGACGAACTCGTAGGTCCACGATCCCCCCGGCGGTATGTCTGGCTGGGTGATCCCCGGGACACCGTCTTGGTCGTTGGGCACCTCCAGACCGTGCCAGTGGATCGTTGTGGCTTCCGGCAAGTTGTTGGTGAGGTTGATCCGGACCTTGTCTCCTTCCTTCACCCTGATTTCAGGGCCAGGGTACTGTCCGTTATATGCCCAGACCTCAACGAATTCCCCGTCTAACACTTCCCATTGGATGACATCTGCGGTCAGATTGACCACCACGTCCGGATCAGTAAAGCGGCTTCCTGACACGCCCGCAGGCCCATCACCCAAAGAAACTTGGGCTGGGCCAGGGTTGGTAGGTGCCGCGATGGCAGCCCCAGCAACCGAAGCTACCTGTCTGGCCGGTACAGCCTTGTCGCCGTCGTCACTACATGCTGCTGCCGCAAAAGCTACGATTGCCAGTAACCCGAAGCTCAAGATACCAATGCCGATTTTCTTGCTCACTTCATGCCTCCTTGGTGCTAAATGCCTCTTGTCGTGCTCATGAACCTCTTTCCACTCTCACTTTGTAAAATAATTCACAAACCGTGAAGGAGTCGTGAACATGACACGCGTCGGTGTGAAAAACGCGTGAAGCAATCAAAGGAGTAGTGCGCCTGCTGGTGCGCCACCATACGAGTAGTCGCTCTCGATCACTGACGGAGAGTCGACGGATGTTCGCTGATCTCTCCGCGGACCAGGTCAAATGGAGCGATCGATAACGGGTCTCGGCGATGAACCGGCAGGGACAGGCGGGAGCTTGTCAACCGTGAGGACGGGACACGAATTCGGAGCTCGACAACTGCTCGCGGACGTTATACAAAAGCTCGGCGGGAACTCTACGACCAGCAGCGGCGGGCATGGGAACCGGTAACGGAAGCGCCGGCTTCGCGATACCCTCGCTCGACACCAGCGCCTCGACAGAGGAGACGATGATGCGGCTGATGCGGGCGGTGCATCGGCAAGCGCTGCGAGAGGCCGCCCACCAATCGACGGAAGGGGGATGAGGCCTCGGCTCCCACAGATGCTCCGAGGTTGCGGCAGCCTCACTCGCCTCCCAAAGCCTCCAGCGCTCGCCGCGCCACCTCGGGAGCCACCAACGCCGGCTCGGCGCCCTCCAGGGCCGCCAGCACCGGCGAGACAATCTCCTCCAACTCGCCCCCTGCGAGACCATGCAAGACATGGTGCGCGCCCTCTCGCAGCCAGACCGACGCTGAGCGGCGCACCACCGCTTCCAGCAACGGCACGAGTCCCGGCCGGCCCAGCGCAACGAGAGCCTCGGCTGCCAGCCACCGCACGTCTCGTCGCCGGTCTTCGAGGGTGTTGACCAGGGCGGGCGCCGAAGAGACCGCGACGGCGCCGATCTCGCCCAGAGCTTTTGCCGCCTCCCAACGGACTTGGCCATCGGTATCGCCGAGAGCTCTGGTCAGCGGCCCGACAGTGGATTCGCCCATCTTGACCAGCCGTGCCCGCGCTCGTTGACGGACCAACCCGTCTCCGCTGGAGAGATCGGCGATGAGCGCACTCATCAAAGGGTCGCTCATCCAGCCCTTGGGTTCAATGATCGTGTTCCAGGTTTTGTGGGTTGGGCCGGTCATCGCAATCCTTGATTTAGCACATACGGCTGGGCTGGTACGGCCCCCAAATCGTAGCTTCCATCGTCAAACGAGTGCGTTGGCCTATAGCGTATTGGGCCGGACCAGCAGCACCGGCGCTACACGGGACCGCAGGAGGGCGCTGGCGACGCTGCCCATCAACACCTTGACGAGACCGGTCCGTCCGTGGGTCGCCATAGCGATGACGTCCACGTTGTGCTCACGGGCATAGCCCGCGAGTTCCTCGGCCACGTCGTCGCCGCGAAGGACCGCCGCTTCAGCTCCTTGAGGGAACCACCGACGGGCAATGCCCTCGAGGTACTCCTTCGACTCGATCTTGACCCGCTGCTCCGCCTGAGCCCGCGTTTCCACCGGATCGTCCACGGCCACGACCGCGTTGGGAAGCAAGCGTCCCGTGAAGTCCGTCATGGAAAGCACGTACGAAGGTGTCGCCGGCGGGCCAGTCCGTGTTTCGTGCACGTCCGTCGCTTTGACCACGGTCGCCAGGACCACCTCAGCGTTCCCGGCAGCCACGATAGCAGCGATCGGAGGCAGGACCTCCTCGGCGAAGGAAGATCGGTCCAGAGCGACTAACAACTTCATGGCGGCCTCCTTGGCGACATGATGATCAAACGTCGCCTTCATCGCAGAATGCCTTCACGCCTTTTGGCGCCTTTTCTGGTTTCACATTAACGGCACAACGTCGGAAAGATATGAAGATGGCCCCAGGGATCGTGAACAATGCGTGAACGTCTGTGTCCCTATCGCCCGGCGTGGCAGGCGGCCGACCCGATGGAGACAAAACCAGGCCCGCCCGCCGTGCTAAAATCCCTTTATGCTTCAGAACGAGGGTTCCATGGGGGCCAGGTCGAGACGGGAAAGCACCGGCCCCAGGGAAGACCCGGCGGTTCAACATCTCCGGGAGGAGAACGAACGCCTCCGCAAGCTCGTGTCATTGGTGGGGAGGCTGGGCCGGCGGATCACGACCAGTCCAGACACGCCGGCCGTCCTCCAAGACGTCGTCGACGCGGCCTGCGATCTCACCGGCGCCCGGTACGGGGCCCTGGCGACGTTCGACGCCTCGGGCCGTGTCGATCGGTTCATGACCCATGGCATTTCACCACAGGAACGGGACCGGATCGGCCAACTTCCCCAGGGACTGGGCCTTCTGGCGGTCCTACGCGAGTCGCAGACGCCCATGAGGCTCGCCGACCGCGCCAAGCATCCACGATCGGTCGGCTTCCCGGACAACCATCCTCCGATGAAAAGCTTCCTCGGAGCGCCGATCAGGCACGGCGACGATCTCCTCGGAAACCTCTACTTGACCGAAAAGGTCGGCGCTGAAGAGTTCACGCCCGACGACGAGGAGTTGCTGGTGCTGTTTTCGGCTCAGGCGGCCATGGCGATTCGAGACTCCGACGTCCACCAGCGGGTCGAGGCTGAGAGGGCCCGGCTTCGCGGCCTGGTGGATGCCTCGCCGATGGGCGTGGTGGTCGCCGAGGCCGGCACCGGCAAGGTGCTCCTGACTAACCGCGAGGCAGAGCGTCTCCTGAATCGCACGAGCCAACCCGGAGACACTCTGAAAACCCACGAGCAGGCCGCGGTCTACCGACGGCCCGACGGCCGGGTCTATCAACCAGACGAGCTCCCCTTGCAACGGTGCTTGACTCGAGGTGAACGGATCCAGGCCGAAGAGGTGCGGTTCGAACTGCCCGACGGCCGGACGATCCCAACCCTGGTGAACGCCGCTCCCGTCTACTCGTCGGACGGGACCATCACCGCCGCCATAGCTGTCATTCAAGACATCACCCCACTGCAAGAGGTGGAGCGGCTCAGGAGTGAGTTTCTCGGCATGGTGAGTCACGAGCTGAAGACGCCTTTGACGGCTATCAAAGGCTCGGCAGCAACGGCGCTGGGAAGTCAGCGCGCCCTGAACGACGTGGAGACCCGGGAGCTGTTCGAGATCATCGACGAGCAGTCTGACCGGCTGCGCGATCTGGTGGACAACTTGCTCGATATCACCCGAATCGAGGCGGGGATTCTGTCCGTGACCACCGAACGCCTGGACCTTCGCGCCGTTGCGGAAGAAGCCGTCGCGGCATTCCGGCGGACGGGCGCGGCCCAGGAGGTTCGGGTCGAGGCGCCCGACGAATTACCGATGGTGCGGGCGGACCGGCGGCGCATTGGGCAGGTGCTGTCCAACCTGCTGAACAACGCGGCCAAGTTCTCGCCACCGGGCCACCCAATCACCGTCCGCATCGAACCCCAGGCGGATCAGGCGGCAGTACAGGTACGTGATCGCGGACACGGGATCCCCGCGGACAAGCTTCCGCATCTGTTCAAAAAATTCTCCCGAGTGCATGAAGATCGTGGCATCTCCGGGACCGGCCTCGGCCTGGCGATCTGCAAGGGCATCGTAGAAGCCCACGGCGGTCGCATCTGGGTGGAGAGCCCTGGGATTGGGCAGGGCACGGTCATTACCTTCACCGTGCCCTTCGAGTTCGACCAAGCGGTGGCTGCCGGGCCCGACGTGACCCGGCGTGCAGACCACGTCGGCCACGTACGGAAGGCCGGCGAGCGGGCCAGGATTCTGGCCGTCGACGATGAGCCCCAGGTGCTGCGCTTGCTCAACCGTACCCTCGAAGAGGCCGGCTACCGCCCCATCTCAACCGACGATCCCGGCCGGGTGGTTCAACTGGTCGAACTGGAGGAGCCCGACCTGGTGCTGCTGGACATCATGCTTCCGGGAACCAGCGGCTTCGAACTGCTGGAGCGTATCCGCGAGTTCTCCGGAGTGCCGGTGATCTTCCTCACCGCCAGCGACGAAAGCGATGACGCCGTCCGCGCCTTGAAAATGGGCGCCGACGACTACATCCGGAAACCGTTTGCGCCGTCGGAGCTCCTGGCGCGGATCGAAGCAGTCCTGCGGCGGCGTGTCCTCCCCGATACGTTGGAGGTAAGGCTCCCCTTTGTGCTGGGCGATCTCGAGATGAATTTCGCCGAGCGACGCGTTACTGTCGGCGGGCGGGCGGTCAAGCTGTCCGCGACGGAGTACAAGCTGCTCTACGAGCTGGCCACCAACGCCGGCCGCGTCCTGACCCACGAGCAGATTCTGCAGCGGGTCTGGGGCCCCGAGTACTCCGGCGAGACCGAGCTCGTGCGGTCGTTCATCCGGAACCTGAGGCGCAAGCTCGGCGATGACGCCCGGAATCCCAAATATATCGAGACGGAGCCCCAGGTGGGCTATCGGGTCCCCAAGCGTTAGCGGGGTGCGGCTTTACCGGCCGTCGCCCGAGCGGGTTGGAACCGCCAGGTAGGGCGATCCCCGGGACGGGACCCCGGGCGCTCGCCGCATGTCTGCCCCTCGGGCTCCCCTGCTGCAGCCCACCTCCTGCTCTGAAGGCTCCGTCTCTACGCCTCCCCAGCTCTGCCGCATCCTCGAACTCCTGTCCTATCCCTTCGCTCGTCGCTCATCGATCCTCTCCCCCCGCCCGGTGTTCACGTGTTCTTCACGAGGTTGTGCAATGGATTCACGGTTGTGCGACGGCCTCTTGGTATTGTGAGCCAGAAGTCGGCCAGGTCGTGTGGCCATGGCGGAGGAGAAGCACCGACATGCACAAGCGGGAAATGCGCAGAGCGCCCCGAGTCATGGTTGTCGAGGACGATCGCGCCGTCATTCGGATGCTCCGTCTGGCGCTGCGGGCGGGGGGCTTCGATGTCGAAGAGGTCACCGACGGGCGAGCCGCTCTCCAGGCCCTGGATGAACAGCCCATCGACGCGGTAATCCTGGATTTGGGTCTTCCTGACGGCCTGGCCGGAGCAGTCTTACAGCGGATGCGCGACTCGCGACCGCCTCACGAACGGGCGCTGGCTTGGGTGGTGATGTCCGCCCTCGACCGGGGCGAGGCAACCCAGCAGTACGGGCCTATGGGAAACCGTTTCGTTGCCAAGCCATTCGACCCATGGGACGTGGTGCGGCTCTTGAACCAGCAACGAGCTCAGGGCGATCGGGAATGATGAGATCCGCTGCGCCGTTCCCTTCAAATCACTGGGTCGTGATCAGCCGGTGCCGGATGCCGTACATGACGGCCTCCATCCGGCTGTGGACGCCCAGCTTTTCCAAGATGTTCTGAATGTGGTTTCTCGCCGTGGAGACGCTGACCACCAGACGGTCGGCGATGGCGTCGGTGCCGCAACCCTCGGCCACCAGACGCAGCACCTGAATTTCCCGCTGCGTCAACGAGGCCTCCGCGCCCGTGGAATCGGCGTGGGCCGATGCATCGAGCGTCGGAAGCCGGGCGCCGTCGCGGAGATAGCGAGCCATGCCATCCACCAGGCCCAGGGCCTCGACCTCACGGCTACCGTCGCGGAACACATGCACCAGCGCCGTCTTGTTCCGGCCAGGCCCCACCGGCATGCTGATGTGCGTCATGCTGAGCCATCGCTCCGTGCCGTCCTTCGTCTGAACGGCGAGGCGCACGGTCGGGGGGACCGTGCCCTGGCGGGTCAGCAGGATCACGAGTTGGCGCTGGCCGGCTCACGTCTGCAACAGCGAACAAAAGACCGGGTGGGGGGCTGCCCCCACCCGGTCCTGTGCGTCTGCTCCTGGCGCGGGTTGCGCCGGCTAGCGATCGAGCCAGACGGCTTCCAGGCGGCCGCTCACGTCGATGGAGAGCGGCGTGATGTGCTTCCAGTTCTTCACGTAGCCCCTCACACCATGGAACCGCCCCGTGTAGGGCATGGGGACCATCACCGCCCAGTCGAGTAACGCCCGCTGCAACTCTTTGGCGATGACCACCCGTTTTACGGTATCCAGCTCTAAATCAACGTCAGCAAAGAGCTGCGTGACCACCGGATCCGACCATTTCCCGTAATTTGACGACCGTCCCTCCAGGACCCAGTCAGCGCCGAGGTTGGCCGGATCGTCGAAGGCCGGCCCAGGCGTCTCGTAGCTGACGTCGAACAGTCCTTGAATGCGGTCTACGCGATCGGCCCCTCGCGGTAGGAGCTTGAGCTTCGGCGTGATTCCCAGCTCCCGCAATCCGGCGTCGATCAGCAGCGCGTCAGTCTCGAAGTGAGTCGCTGCCAGCAACTCCAGGGAGATGTCTGCCGGATCGATGTTGATCTCCGCCAGGAGCTGCCTTGCCAGGGCCAGGTCGGCGGCCCGGTCCTCACGCCATCCCGGGATCTGCAGCATCTCTTCCGTCGTCAGGCCGAACTGTCCACCGACCTCGGGCGGGTAGAAAAAGCTCCCGGGGAACCACGTGAAGCCATCCTGAAGGGCTTCGGCGAAGAGCCTCCGGTCGATCCCGATCGAGATGGCCTGCCGGAGCTTCTGCTGATCGAAGGGCGGCCGGGAGTTGAAGTACAGGTAGCCGGGAGACCAGAACTCGAAGGCGACCATGTCCGGGAACTGCCTCTTCAGGGCCTCCCGGTTGGGCGTCATGAAGTCGGTGTCGAAGGTGCAGCCGCAGTCCGTCCTCCCCGTGCGAAACGCCGCATACGCCGCCGCCGCGTCGGTGATGACGTGGTACACCACGCCGTCGAGGAACGGCAGCTGCCTCCCGGCCTCGTCCTTCTTGAAGTAGTTGTCGTTCCGAACGTACTCCAGCGACTTGTCGGCGCTGAACGAGTCGAACTTGAACGGCCCGGTCCCGATGGGCGCTTTCTGCCAGGCCTCCATGTCCGTCATGTGGGCGGGGTACATCAGCACGTGGGGCGTGGCCAAGCCCGGCAGGAACGATGCGCTGGGCCGGTCGAGGGTGATCTGGACCGTCGAGTCGTCGGGCGCCTGAAGGTCGATCACCCGCTTCATGAACTGGCGGTTCCAGGAGCGCAATGGGCTGCTCGGCTTCCACGCCGCGTCCAGGTTGTACAAGGCGTCGGCCGACGTGAAGGGCATCCCGTCTTGCCACTGAACGCCCTGGACGAGCCTGATGGTCACGACCGTTCCGTCGTCGCTCACGTCCCATGACGTCGCCAGGTCCGGGACGATCACCGAGGCGTCCTCCAGCGACAGATGGAACAGGTTGTTCAGCAGATTGTTGGTGAAGGTAAAGCTGTACCCTCCCCGAACGTTATACGTATCCCAGCTGGGGAAGGGGAAGAACCGGGCCTGAATGATCCCGCCGTACTTCGGCTCGGGTGGCGCCGGCGTCGCTGTGGGCGCCGAGGTTGGCGTGGGCGCAGTCGTCGCCGTCGGAGCTATCGCTTGCGTCGCCGTTGGCGCGACCGTCGGCACCGGCGTGGCCGTCGCATCCCCGCCGCCGCACGCCGCCACCACCATCGCCACGATGGTCCCCAGCACCGCCAAGAGCCACAACCGGCGCATCCGATTACCTCTCATTGGACTCCCTCCTCGCTTTAACAAACCGCCGTCTGTTCCAGACCCCCGAGAAGAAACGATCTCGTTGACAACGGAGCGTTACGGTATCCGGGAGGTTGCCGGAACATACCATCGTCGCTCGCCGTTGTCAATTGGCGTCGAGGCCCGGCGCGGTCCGCCGCCGCCGCACAGCGCCAGGCTGGCGCTTTATTCAATGTAGGTTTCGGAATTGTCCAAAACGTTTGTTCGCCACTTTGCCCCTGCCCCTTCCGTTATGTCTGGATTTATGGTATAATACACATCGAGTTCGCAATAGCCACATCTTGTAGATCACCCCTCCTCGCCGACTCTATGTTGATGTTCCGCTGAAACCGAAGGTTGTGTCGATGCCCCAGCAAAAACCCAGGCCCGAATCAACCGACGAAAGCTATACCGCCCAAGACATCCAGGTCCTCGAGGGCGCCGAGGCCGTCCGCCGCCGGCCGGGCATGTACATCGGCAGCACCGACGAGAGCGGTCTCCATCATCTGGTGTACGAGATCGTCGACAACGCCGTCGACGAGGCGATGGCCGGCTTCTGCGATCAGGTCGTCATCACCATCGGCAAAGACTCCACCGTCACGGTGCGGGACAACGGACGCGGGATTCCCATCGACATCCACCCCACCACCGGGGTCACCGGCATGGAAACGGCCATGACCACCCTCCACGCCGGGGCCAAGTTCGGCGGCTCGGGGTACAAAGTCTCCGGCGGTCTCCACGGCGTTGGGGCCCATGTCGTCAACTCCCTGTCGATCCGGATGCGCGTCGAGGTCCGGCGCGACGGGCGCCAGGTCTTCCAGGAGTACTCCCGCGGATACGCCACCGGTCCAGCCACCGACATGCTCCCAATGGGCGGGCGCGGCACGACCGTCACGTTCAAACCCGACCCCCAGATCTTCGGCGACTCCACCCTTGAGTTCGCCACCCTCTCTCAGCGTCTCCGGGAGATGGCCTATCTGAACAAAGGCCTGGAGATCACGCTCATCGACGAGCGGGACGACAACGAGATCACCTTCCACTTCGAAGGAGGCATCGCCAGCTTCGTCCAGCACCTCAACGTCAACCGCCACGCGCTCCACGAAGAGCCCTTCTACGTCTCCAGGATGGTGGAGGACGCCACCGTCGAGATCGCCGTGCAGTACAGTGACGCCTTCTCCGAGACCGTCCTCTGCTTCGCCAACTGTATCAACACCCGCGACGGAGGCACGCACCTCACCGGGTTCCGTTCGGCGCTGACCCGGGTCATCAACGACTACGCCCGCAAGCACAAGCTGCTGAAAGACGACATGGCCAACCTCCAGGGCGAGGACGTCCGCGAGGGGCTCGCCGCCGTGGTCAGCGTCCGCATCACCGACCCCCAGTTCGAGGGCCAGACGAAGGGCAAGCTGGGGAACGCCGAGGTCAAGGGCTACGTCGAAACGGTGATGGGCGACGCCTTAGGGGCCTGGCTCGAGGAGCACCCGGCCGATGGCCGCCGCGTTATCGACAAGTGCCTCACCGCCGCTCGCGCCCGCGAGGCCGCCCGCAAGGCCCGGGACCTCGTCCAACGCAAGTCGGCCATGGAGGGCGGCACCCTCCCTGGGAAGCTGGCCGACTGCTCCGAGCGCGACCCCAGCAAGTGCGAGATCTACATCGTCGAAGGCGAGTCCGCCGGCGGTTCCGCCAAGATGGGCCGCGACCGCCGATTTCAAGCGATCCTGCCCCTCAAGGGCAAGATCCTCAACGTCGAGAGGGCCCGGCTGGAAAAGATGCTGGGCCACGAGGAGATCCGCGCCCTCATCACCGCCCTGGGCACCGGCATCGGCGACAGCTTCGACCTGGAGAAGCTTCGCTATCACCGCGTCATCATCATGACCGACGCCGATGTCGACGGCGCGCACATTCGCACGCTCCTCCTCACCTTCTTCTTCCGTCACATGCACGCCCTCATCTCCAACCAGAACCTCTACATCGCCCAGCCGCCTCTCTATCGTGTCTCCGTCGGCCGTGACTCCCGGTGGGTCTACTCGGAGCGCGAACGCGATAGCGTGATGCTCGATCTCACGCTCAAAGACGTTACCGCCCAACCGATGCAGAACGGCTCCGAGGCCAAGCCCGCTAGCCTGCGAAAAGAGATCAAAGCGATTCACCATCTGCGGACGCTTCTCGACGACCTGGAGGCCCGCGGCTACTCCAAAGAGTTGCTCTACGCCCTGGTCAACAACCTCGATTACGAGTATCTGGACGGCCTCGACTTCAACAGCAGCTCGGATATGGCCGAGCTGGTCCAGCGTCTGCATGACCTGGATGCCGTGAGCGATGCCGTTCTTCGCGGCGACGAGTTCTCGTCCTACTCCATCACGCTGCGCAACGGCGACGCCCACAACGACGCCACGCTGGACCTGGCGTTCGTCCAGGGCGGCGCCTTGCGGCGTTGGTACGACGCCTACAAGGCCTTGGCCCGGTACGACCAAGGAACGTTCCTGGTCGCCCGAAGGGACAAGGAGCTGGGTGAAGTCGCCTCGGTGGCCTCGTTCCTCAACATCGTCGACGATCTCGTCAACGCGGGGGTCCGCGGCCTATCGGTCCAACGGTACAAGGGCCTGGGCGAGATGAATCCGGACCAGCTCTGGGACAGCACCATGGACCCCCAAAGCCGCACCCTGCTCAAGGTCGACATCGACGACGAGCTGACGGTCGAACAGGTCTTCCAGACCCTCATGGGTGAAGAGGTCGCGCCCAGAAAGAGCTTCATCATGGCCGGAGCCAAGATGGTGAAGAACCTGGATATCTAGCGGCTGAGCCACATCAGCATTTCCGGCCCGTTGTTGGCTGTCGCCGAGCCTGAGCCGCAGTACCGTCCTAAACGATTTTCCCCTCGTCGTCGGCCTCGAACAGCGCCACCACGTCGTACCCATCGGCCCTCAGGGCCTCGCAGCCGCCTTGGCGGCGGTCTACCAGCACCACCGCCCTCCCCACGACGCACCCGGCCGCCTCGACGGCCTCTATGGCCCGCCGCAGCGATCCCCCGGTCGTCACCACGTCGTCGACCACTGCAACGCGAGCGCCTGGCGTGGACGGCAGGTTGCCCTCGATGAGCCTCTCCGTCCCGTGGCCCTTCCTCTCCGATCGAACGAAGAAACCGGCCAGCGGCCGCGTCTTCTGGTACGACACGATCTGCGTCGCCGTGATGATGGGATTGGCGCCGGCGGCCGGCCCGCCGATGGCCTCCACGCCTGAGCCCTCCAGCGCCTCGTACACCAACGCTCCCACCAGGGCCACGCCCTCGGCGTCGTGCGTCACTTTCCGCCCGTCGAAGTAGTAGTTGCTCTGCTTGCCCGAGCTCAGCGTAAACGTCCCCCGCAGCACCGCTAAGCTCTCCACCAGCTCTTTGAGCCTCGCCCGCCTGGGATCGTTCGCGTCGATCGGCATCTTGATCGCCTCCCCGCTAGCGATAGAGCCCGCGCTCCGCGATGTACTCCTCCACCGCAGGCGGGACCCGATACTTGATAGAGCGTCCATCCTTGATGCGGCGGCGAAGGTCCGATGAGCTCACGTCGACCAGAACGCTGGACACGACGCAGATGCGATTCGTAGCCCCCGGCAGAGCCCGCTCCACGCCGGCAAGCGCTGCCGCGCCATCCCAACCCGGCCGCTCCACGGCCACGACCCGGCACAGGCGCAGCAGCTCCTCCGCCTCATGCCACTCCGGCAACGCCGTGAGGGCGTCGGCGCCCATGATAAAAAAATATTCGTCCCCGCTTTCCCGCACCAGGTCTCGTATCGTGTCGACAGCGTAGGACGGGCCATCCCGATCCAGGTCCACCCGCGAGGCCGAGAACCGCTCGTTCTGACCTATCGCCAGCTGGACCATCGCCCACCGGTCGGAAGCCGGCGCGAGGGCCGGCGCCGGCTTCATCCACGGCCTGCTTGCCGGGACGAAGACCACCTCATCCAGGCCGGCGGCCTCTCGCACGCTCTCGGCCACGAGGAGATGGCCCACGTGCACCGGGTTGAAGCTGCCTCCGAACACCCCCCGCTTCGCCATCACCACTCCAACTCGACGTCGCCGAAACGGACCATGTTCCCGAGCTCCACGCCCGCCCTCTCCAGGGCCGCCGTCACGCCCAACCTATCCAGTCGCCGCTTGACTTGCACCCGCCCGGCCCACGTCGTCAGATTGCTGCCCGCGACCAGCCGCTCTGCCACCTCGTTCGACACCACGAACACCCCGTCCTCGACGCGCACCTCGACCCGTCGTCTGCTCCTCACTGCCGGCACGTCGATGCTGCCTGAAGCAACCACCGCCGGCACATCCTCGGCTGTCTCCAGCCGCGCCGCCAACTCGTGAATCAGCTCCACTACGCCAGCTCCCGACGCCGCGGAGATGAACCATATCGGTTCACCCACCCAGGCAAGTTGCCTCTCGATCTCCCCTCGCCGCTGGCTGACCTCAGGCATGTCCATCTTGTTGACCACCACCACCTGGGGCTTCTTCTCAAGCCCCGAGCCGTAGGCCTCAACCTCGCTGTTGACGTCCTTCACAGCCTGCCCAACGTCTTCAATCCCTCCATCCACCAGATGCACCAGCACCTTCGTCCTCGTGGCATGCCTCAGAAACTCATGTCCTAGTCCAACGCCCCGGTGAGCGCCCTCCAACAGGCCCGGTATCTCCGCCAGCACGAAGCTCTTCCATCCTACCGTCGCCACTCCCAGAACGGGATCCACCGTTGTGAACGGATACGCCGCAATCTTCGGTCCTGCTGCCGTCGCCGCCGTCAACAGCGTCGACTTCCCCGCGTTAGGCTTGCCTATGATTCCGATATCCGCCAGAATCCTCAGCTCCAACCGCCATTCCACCACCTCCCCTTTCTGTCCACTCTCAGCCACGTACGGCGCTTGCTCCGTCGACGTAACGAACTTCGCGTTACCGCGACCTCCCCTTCCTCCCTGCGCAAGCAACAACTGCTCCTCCTCGTCCATCACCTCACCGATCAACACCTCTTCTCCATCAAGCCCACGTCGCAACGCCTGGGTCCCTAACGGCGCATCGATCACCAGGTCTCTTCCCCCCTTGCCATACTGATCCTTCCCCCTGCCATCTTTTCCTCTCTCCGCGCCGAAACGCTTCCTCCCTTGAAAGGACGACAAGGTCGACAGATTTCGATCGCCCCTAAGATACACGCTGCCTCCGTTCCCTCCGTTGCCCCCATCAGGCCCACCCTTCGGAACACCCTTCTCGCGTCGGAAGCTAACAACACCTTTTCCACCATCTCCTCCTGCTGCTGTGATTTTGACAATATCTATAATCATAGAAATGCACTCATATTTTAGTGTTCACAGTAATAGGCTTCTCCACTTGTGCGTTCATTATATCGACAATGGACAGACTCACCGTTGAAGCTTTGTCAAAATCTGTTGTGGTTTGAAACGAGAGATCCGAGGTTAGTCGCGTCTCTCGATTAAGAATCGGTGTCGACGGTGAGAGCGATGACATCCTGGCGGCGTCATCGTGGGGAGGGACGTATGGTGAAATGGTGGTGCGAAGCCGGTGCGCTGGCAGATCGGGCTGTGCGTGGAAGGTGAGGCGCATGAAATGGAATGAAGGTTACGCACAATACGAGGGTGTTGCGCACGGGAAAAGCGAGGTTACGCACAGCCGGGAGCCTTTCAGTAGGTGTGCTTGAAGGTGCGTAACGGGAGACGGTAGGTTAGGCGGTGCGGTGCTGGTCGCTGTCGACGAGGTTCCGAATCTCGTCGACCTGGCGGCGTAGGTTCGAGTCGAGGGCGAGGTGGTAGGCGATCTTGTCGTGGGCACGGAGCGCGGTGGTGTGGCCACGTCCACCCAAGAAGGCGCCGATGTCGGCAAGAGAGTGGGGCGTGTCTTCACGCAGGAGGTAGGCAGCGATCTGACGCGCAAGGGCTATGCCCTTCTTCCGACTCTTGCCCGTCAGGTCGTCCATCGGGAGGTCGAAGTAGTAGCAGACGGCATCGAGGAGCTGGGACGGAGAGCTTCGGCGGTTCTGGGCTGGCGACGTGGGCAGATCGGCTACGGCCTGCTGGGCAAGGTCCAGGTCGATCGGACGATTCGCCAGGCCGCCCATGGCCAGGATGCGATTGAGAGCCCCTTCCAGGTCACGGACGTTTCGGACGATACGCTGGGCAAGGAACTCGATCACTTCTGGGGAGAGCTTTATTTGGGCGGCTTCGGCCTTCTTCTGGAGAATCGCGACCCGGGTCTCGAGATCGGGAGGTTGGATGTCGGCGCGCAGACCCCCTTCAAGACGGGAGGTGAACCGCTCCTCCAGGAGTGGAAGCAACTTGGGACGAGTGTCGGTCGTAATGACGATCTGCTTGCTGGCGGTATGGAGGTCGTTGAACGTGTGGAAGAAGCTCTCCCGCGAGTGCTCTTTCCCGGCGATGAACTGGATGTCGTCGAGGAGCAGGAGGTCGATCGAGCGATACTTGGTGCGGAACACTTCGAGGGTGTTCTCGCGCAGGGCGGTGATGAAGTCGTTGGTGAACTGCTCGGCGCTGGCGTAGAGGAAGTGCAAGCCCTTGGCCTGGGCGGCGTGGCCGATGGCGTGGAGGAGATGGGTCTTGCCGAGACCGACCCCTGCGTGGATTACCAGCGGATTGAATCTCGTACCGGGGCTATCGGCCACCGCCATCGCGGCTGCATGGGCGAACCGGTTGGACTTGCCCACGACGAACGTCTCGAACGTATATCTGGGGCTGAGCTGGCTGCCCGTCGCAGGCGACCGGCTTGTTCGCCGTGGGCGTGGGCCGTCGGCGGAGATCGGCGCGGGCGCGGCGACGGGGTCCTGGTCGGCGTGCTGGGACTGGTGGACCTGGTAGACGATTTCGATCTCCCCGTTGGCGATCCCCTTGACCGTCTTGGCGATAAGCGGGGCCATTCGCTTTTCAAGGTTTTCGGCCACGAACGAGCTGGGGACGCCGACGGTCAGGCGGCCGTCCTCGAAGGAGAGTCCGACGGTGTGCTTCAGCCAGGTCTCGAAGTTGTGGCGAGTGACTTCCAACTGGAGAGCGCCGAGAGCAGTAGCCCATAGTGCATGGGCGGATTGCGACATTGAGACCGGCTCCTTGCTGCGGTTCCGCGGAGAGCGGGGCGTGTGGGGCACAGGGGCCAAGCTACCAGTCCGCTGCCGGGTGGGTCAAGGTATCAAGGCTATGGATTTCGGGCAATTTGGCGTGCGATTCCAAAACCACAAACAGGGTACAAACCTGGACACGCCGTTTGCCCAATATCGGCTTGCGGGAGGGCCTGGAGGGGCGTTTGCTCACCTCGGCGCTCGTCCCTATAATCGCTGTGCCATGACCCGCGTCGCCTTCATGGGCACCCCGGAGTTCGCCATCCCGGCGCTTGAGCGGCTGGCGCATGCCCCATTCGAGCTGGTTGCCGTCTACACGCAGCCCGACCGGCCTGCGGGACGAGGGCGGCGCCTCGCCTTATCGCCGGTGAAAGTGTGGGCGATGCGCCAAGGAGTCGCCGTGTTGACGCCCAGGACGTTTCGAGATGCTGATCGGGTCGCTGAGCTGCGGCGCCTGAGCCCTGACGTGATCGTGGTCGCGGCCTATGGAAAGCTGCTGCCCGCGTCGGTGCTGCAGGTGCCAACAAAAGGGGTGGTCAACATTCACCCCTCGCTCCTGCCGAAATACCGGGGCCCGTCCCCGGTGGCCGCCGCCATCCTCGCCGGCGACGAGATCACCGGCGTCACCATCATGCTGTTGGACGAAGGAATGGATAGCGGCCCCATCCTGGCGCGGCGGACGGAGCCGGTGGCGGACGACGACACGACGTTGACCCTGACCCGCCGCTTGGCCGAACGCGGCGCGGACCTGCTGGTGGAGACGCTGCCCGCTTGGATCGACGGGAAGGTCGCCGCGGCGCCGCAGGACGAGTCCCAGGCGACCGTCTGCCCCAAGATCACGGCGGCCGATGGGGAGATCGACTGGGAGGCCGGCGCCGTCGCCATCGAGCGCAGAATGCGGGCCCTCGTTCCATGGCCGGGGTGCTACACGTTTTGGAGAGGCAAACGGCTGAAGCTCATTCGTGCTCGAGCGCTAGAGATCGACGGAGGCGCCCCCGGGACGGTGCTGCGAATGGACTCAGAGACCGGCGACGGGCCATCGAAGGCGAGCGAACGCCTGGGCATCGCAACGGGACGAGGCGTCCTGGAGATCCGTGAGCTTCAGCCTGAAGGAAAACGCGCGATGACATGCCAGGAGTTCCTGGCGGGGCACGCGGATTTCGTGGGGGAGCGGCTGCCGAGCTAGTCGGACGCCGCTTTGTCGCTCTCCGGTGGCGCTCCTTCGGCGGGCGCCTCTTCTCCCTCTTCGGCGGCGGCCTCGGCGACAGGCGCTGCCTCTTCCTCTTCCTCCAACACCCGGATCACGATCGGGGCGACCTTGGCCACCACGGTCTCCCCCTCCACCAGCACGGTGACCTTGTCGCTCACGGCCAAGTCCAAAACCTTGACGTCGTCGTCGATTTCGGTCAAGCCGGAGGCGTCAACCAGAATTTCGGTCGGCAGGTCCGCCGGCAGGGTTTCGATGTCGAGAGCGGGCAGAAGGTGAAGAATGCGCTTCTGGAACTGCTCCAGCGTGGGGTCTACGTTCGTGAGCACCAAGGGAACCTGGGCGTGCATCGTCCGCGTCGCTTCGACATGATAGAAGTCCACATGAAGAATTTCGTCGGTCACGTGGTGACGCTGTACCTTCCAGATGAAGGCGGTACGAGGCTTGGACTCGTTGTGGACCAGCAGCTCCAGCGGAGTGTTTCGGGAGATGGTGGCTAAGGTCCGGATGAGGTCCTTGGCGTCGACCTGGAGGGCGACAGAATCGATTCCTGCGCCGTAGAGGTTCGCCGGGATGAT
>JACZVV010000037.1 GCA_022572465.1 Chloroflexota bacterium | reverse complement strand
AAGACGCTCCCTCGAACTGCACCCACGTGCCGAAGGGGCCGCGGCCACCGTGGTGGTAGGGCGCTGCATGTTCGAGGGCCAGGGCCTGCTCCCGCATCGCGTCGGGCAGCTTGACCACCAGCCCGCCGGGCGACGCGAAGGCGAACATCTTGTTGTCCACCATCAAGCAGTTCGTGCCGAACATGCGCTGCACGGAAACGTGTCCCCACGACGCCAGCTCGGCGACGACGCCCGAGAGATCGTCACGGTCGCTCATGGTGCTTTCCCGCCGGATCGATATCCGCTTCGAACCTCAAACTGCTGTTTCGATCAACCATGTGGCCGGGCAGTCCCGCGCCCGGCGGGGAAATCCGATTTTCCTCAATCGCCACTGCCGGCACTACTCCCACTCGATTGTCCCGGGCGGCTTGCTGGTGATGTCGTAGACCACCCGATTGACGCTGGGCACCTCGTTGACGATGCGGGTGGAGATTCGTCCCAGCAGATCGTAGGGCAGCCGAGCCCAGTCGGCGGTCATCGCGTCCTCGCTGGTCACGGCCCGCACGGCCACGACGTGGCCGTAGGTGCGGTGGTCGCCCATGACTCCGACGCTGGAGCTGGAGGTCAGCACGGCGAAGCTCTGCCACAGATCGCGGTAGAGCTTGGCTTTCTTGATCTCGTTCATCACCACCCAGTCGGCGGCGCGAAGAGCCTCCAGCTTTTCGGCGGTGACCTCGCCGATGATGCGGATGGCCAGGCCCGGCCCGGGGAACGGCTGCCGGTACACCATCTCCTCGGACAGTCCCAGCGTGAGGCCCACCTCTCGCACCTCGTCCTTGAACAGGTTCCGCAGCGGCTCGATGAGAGCCAAGCGCATGTTCTTGGGCAGGCCGCCGACGTTATGGTGCGTCTTGATCTTGGAAGCCGCCTTGTTCTCCGGCGTGACACTCTCGATCACGTCCGGGTAGAGCGTGCCCTGGGCCAGGAAGTCGGCGTGCTCCATCTTCGCCGCCTGCTCTTCGAAGACCTTGATGAACTCGTCGCCGATGACCATCCGTTTCCTCTCGGGGTCCACAATTCCGGCGAGGCGAGCCAGAAATCGGTCTGTGGCGTCGACCTGGATCAGGTTCATCTTCAAGTTGCGCTTAAACACGTCCAGGACGCGCTCGCCCTCTTCCCTCCGAAGGAGACCGTTGTCCACGAAGATGCAGGTGAGCTGATCGCCCACCGCTTGATGTATCAGGGTCGCGACGACGGCGGAGTCGACACCGCCAGATAGCGCGCAGATCACCCGTCCCGAACCGACCGTGGCACGGATCCTCTCCACCTGCTCGGCCACGAAGTTACCCGGCGTCCAGGCCCCACTGCACCCACAAATGTCGTAGAGAAAGTTGCGGAGAATATGCTTGCCATGCTCCGTGTGGGCCACCTCGGGGTGGAACTGGAGGCCGATCATCCCGCTGTCGTTGCCCATCACCGCGATGGGGCTGTTGTCCGTGTAGGCCAGGCTGCGGAACCCCGGCGGCATCTCGTCCACCGTGTCGCCGTGGCTCATCCAAACCGGGACCGACGCCGGCAGGTCCTTGAACAGCGCGGCGGCTTCGTCGTTCTGGTGCAGCACGGCATGCCCATACTCGCGCTTGTCGCTGGGAGCGACTCGGCCGCCGAGCTGGTGGGCCATGACCTGCATGCCGTAGCAGATCCCAAGCACGGGGACTTTCGATTCGAACACGTAGGCCGGGGCAACCGGCGCGCCGGGGTCGTATACGCTGGCCGGCCCGCCGGAGAGGATGAACCCCTTGGGGTTCAGAGGGGCGATCTGCTCCCAGGGCGTATCGAAGGGGACGAGCTCGCAGTAGACCCGGCATTCGCGAACGCGGCGGGCGATCAGCATGTTGTACTGGGAGCCGAAGTCGAGGACGACGATGGTTTCCTGAGCGCCCGGCGCCCCGTCCGCCGAGGGCACCGATTCATGGCCGTACTTCTCTTCGGCTATCTCGAGATAGGTCGCTACTTCCACGTCGCCGCTGACGGAGACGCGAAGGCCGGATTCGTCGACCGTACGTTCCACGAAGAACTCCTGTCCGCCGACAGGGAAAATGTAGCACCTGTGCTATACTCAGTCAAGGAGAGCACGGTGGTCGACGAGCAGCTCCGCGAGGCGCTGGCCACGCTTCGAGGCGGCGGACTCGTGGCCTACCCTACAGACACAGTCTACGGCCTCGGCGCCAACGCCTTGGACACTCGAGCGGTTCATCGAATCTTCGAGGTGAAAGGCCGGCCCACCACCCAGCCGTTGCCGCTCCTCGTCGCCGACCTCCCCATGCTCAAGCAGACCGCGGTCCTCGTTTCGCCGACGGCTGAGACCCTTGCCCAGCGGTTCCTTCCCGGTCCCCTGACCCTCGTTCTCCACAAATCGTCCTGGGTGCCCGCCGCCGTCACCGGCGGTGGGCCAACGGTCGCGGTCCGCATACCCGGCCACGAGATCCCCCGGGCCCTTTCCGCCGGCCTGGACGCGCCGCTCGTCGGCACCAGCGCCAACCCCTCCGGGGCGCCCAGCGTAACGTCGGCTGAAGAGGTTCGACGACAGCTCGGCGGCCTCGTGGACTACGTTATGGATGGAGAGTGTTCCGGAGGACGCGAGTCCACCGTGCTGGACCTCACGCGTGACCCGCCGGTCATCCTGCGGCAGGGCGCCATAGCCCGGCGTGAGATCGAGCGTGTCCTTGGCCTGGCGGTGGCGCCATGACCCAAGTCGTGCCCCGTCCAGCCGCCTTCGATCGTTTCCACGGCGACCTCGACGCTGGCCTCAAGCGCGTCGTCGGCGATCGCAAGTCAGTCCTCTACGCCATGCTTCGCTACCAGTTGGGCTGGACCGACCAGATGGGCATGCCTGATCCCCACGCCGCGCCCGACCGCGTCCTCGGGACCATGTGCCTCTTGTGCGCCGAGGCCGTAGGCGGGGACCCGGCCCAGGCGCTTCCCGCGGCGGTGGGCGTGGAGTTGGCCCACGCCTTCGGCGAGATCCACCGGGCGATTCGTGAAGGGACCCCCGGTTCCGCCGACCGGCCGAAGCTGTGGTGGGTCTGGGGTCACGCCCAAGGGATCAACGCCGGCGACGGGATGTACGCTTTGGCCCGGCTGGCCGTCATGGATCTAGAAGAAAAAAATGTCGAGGCCGCTACCGTGGTCCAGGCGGCGGCCTGCCTCGACCGCGCCTGCCTGGAGATGTGTGAGCTCCAGCACGGCGACATCGAACACGAGTCGATCTCTCCGCGGACCCCGGAGAGCTGTGTCGAAGGCTTGAAAGGCCGAGCGACGTTGTATGGATGCGCCGCGGAGATGGGCGCTCTGATCGGCGGAGCCAGCGCGCCGACCGCCGCGGCCCTGAGCGAGTTCGGGCGGGAGACCGGCGTCGCCGCCGGGGCGCGGCGGGAGCTCGACCTCGTTTTGTCGGCAACGCCCGAGGCCCGGTCCGATCTCATCGAGGCCTTGGACAAGCGCAGGACGTTGCCGATCGTCTACGCGTTGAGCGTAGCCACGGATGAGGCGCGGACCAAGCTGGAAGCAGCCGCCACACGTCAGTCGGCGCTGGATGACGACCACTTGGACGAGCTCACCGGCATCCTGGAGGAGCTGGGGGCCCGCGACTACGCCACGCGGGTGGCCGGGCAACACGCCGCGTCGGCCATGGCGGCCCTGGCACGGGCCGATCTGGACGAACCTGTGGCCCAACAGTTGCAACAGCTCGCTAGCTATCTGATTGGACCCGGCCGATGACGACGGAAGGCTTCAAACCGCTGCCCGAGGCTCCGACGACCATCCGGAGCAAGATCTCCGGTCACCTGCGACGGACGTTGATTGCCGGCGTTCTGGCCCTCATCCCACTCGTGGCCACGATACTGGTGGTCCAGCTGGTCTTCTTCTGGATCGACGGCCAGGTCCAACCGGTGGTCGAAGAGGTTTTCGGCCGCGAGATCATCGGCGTCGGCGTCGGGTTCACCATCATCGCCGTCTATCTCACCGGCCTCGTCGTCGCCAATTTTCTTGGCAGGGCGGTCATCGGCCAGATCGAGTTCATCATCGTTCGCATCCCCGTCATTCGATGGGTTTACAACGTGACCAAGCAGACCATCGACGCTCTGCGGGCCGCCGGACACGCCAAGTTCCGCGTGGTGCTCATTCAGTGGCCCAAGAAGGGGACCTACACCATCGGTTTCCAAACGGGCACCATGGTCAACGCCGACGGCCAAACGTATGTCAGCATCTTGATCCCCACCACGCCGACGCCGCAGACCGGGTTCCTGGCCATCGTGCCCGAGGACGAAGTGTTGCCGACCAACCTCTCTGTCGAGGATGGGGTCAAGCTCATCGTGTCCAGTGGCGTGCTGGCGCCGGCGGAGCTGTTGCAGGTCCTGAAGAAGAGCCGCCAGAGCGACGGATGATCTTCCGCCCGAACGCCCAGGGGGCGTGCAATCGTGCGCTCACTTTTGTCCGCTGTTAGCGAACGGGTTTACCACGGAGAACGGTCACGTTGACCGGCGTTTTCATGAGATGTTCGGAGCGTCAACGACCACGAACCTTCGTTGTCATTCTGAGCTCCGACTCCAACGGGCCTCAGAATGACACCTTGGCCATGGAGCAAACGCGGCGGGCGTATCGTAAGGCGGGTCAAGAAGCAACCGGGCTTGTAATTGAAAAGTTTTCACGCTGACCGCACGGAAGACCGGTGGCTCGCCAGTGCCCTCACGGTTCGGAGATTTCCAGCCGTGTACAGGATTACGCACATGCCCAAAACCACCTCGGGCACTTCCGGGCGATTGAAAATGAAACGGTCGCGCAACGCTAGAAACGGCTGGGCGTCGGCAAACCAAACGACGATCATCAACAGGAGCGGCGCCAGGAACAGTCGAGGCAAGAGAAAATCGGCGGTCGTTACCCAGCCTCGCCGGTGAAGATACGCTCGTACGACGGCCCCCGCGAGAGCCAGGATGCTGGCCCATAAGAAAAGCGTCGATATCGAGTCTTCGACGCCGGGGATATTGTGCACGTTCGTCTCGCTCTGCTTGTTGATGTCAGCCAACGCGCCGGGCGTCGACCAGCCAAAGAGCCGCTGCCCCCAGCTGAGCTCCTCCAACGCGCCGAACAGAAATGCCACGGCGAGCAAGGCGTTGATTCCTCCGATAACCGAGTAGCCCGACCGCACCAGCGCCCGGGCGGTGAGCGCGGCCATCGCCGCCGCCGCCAGGAACGTCGCTACCGACCACCACTCGGTCACGCCGTCTTCGCCGGTGAACCATCGGACCTCCCAGTAGTAGGTCACGGACAGGTAGGCGAGGACGGTGAAGGCCAGCGTACCGATTGCGGCGACGCCGAACCGGGCGTCGTAGCGGTCGGCGGGCAACGGGATGGCCTCGATGAGCGACGGGCGTTTCAAGCCAACCTCGGCTCAAGGATGGTCGGTCCGGTGGCGAGACGTGCACCGCGATGGCCGGGACCCATGGGGGGTGTTGTGGGGCCGGGATCGCCGACGACCCGTTGGCCCGCCTGCATTACGACTCGATGACGCCCTTGGTGCTGGGCACCTCGCCGCCGACTCGTGGATCGATTCTCGTGGCCATGTCCAGCGCCCGGGCCAGCGCCTTGAACAGACATTCGATCTTGTGGTGGTCGTTGACGCCGCGGATCACCCGGGCGTGGAGGTTGATCCGGGCCTCCCGGGCCAGGGTCTCGAAGAAGTGCCGCACCAAGTCCGTCAGCAGGTCGCCGACGGCCTGCTGCTTGAATTCGGCCTCGATGACAGGATAGCCCCGCCCGCTGATGTCCACGGCCACGAACGCCAGAGCCTCGTCCAACGGCACGTACGCATGGGCCATTCGTACGATGCCTTGCTTCTCGCCCAGGGCCTTTCCGAATGCCTGACCCAGGGCGATGGCCACATCCTCCACGGTGTGGTGACCGTCGGGGTCCATGCTGGCCGTGGCGTTCACTTTCAGGTCAAAGTTGCCGTGGCGCGCCAGCTGGGCGAGCATGTGGTCCAACATGACCAGGCCCGTCTCGATGGCGTGCTGGCCCGTGCCGTCGACGTTGAGCTCGACCGAGACCGACGTCTCTCCCGTCTCCCGTTTGATCGTCGCGATCCGTTTCACCGCTCGCTAGCCTTCCCAGGTCTTCAACGCGTCGATGACAGCGTCCGTATGCTCCGGCTTGCCGGCGCTGATGCGGATGGAGTTCTTCAGCAGCGGCGTGTCGAAGTGGCGAATGTAGATCCCTCGCTTGCGCAGCTCGCGTTGCAACGTCACGGCCTCGCGCCCGCTGACGTGGCTCAAGACGAAGTTCGCCTGAGACGGCACGGGCTCCAGGAAGCCGATCTGTTGCAACATGTGGTACAACCGGTCTCGCTCCGTAACCAACGCGCGGACCGTACTCATAAGATACTCGATGTCGTCCAGCGACTCCAGAGCCGCGACCTGTGCCGCCGCGCTGATGTTGTATGGCGGCTTGATCACCATTAGACGCTCCCGGAACGCGGGCGGCATGATGCCGTAGCCGATGCGCAGCCCCGCCAGCCCCGCCCACTTGCTGAACGTCCGCAGAACCACGAGGTTGTCGAAGCGGGACACGAGATCGGCCACAGTCAAGCCGCTAAACTCGTAGTAGGCTTCGTCCACCACCACGAGCCTACCGGTATCCAGCAGCTCCTCGACGGCCCTCCGGTCGGTGAGGGTGCCGGTGGGGTTGTTGGGCGAGGCGACGAAGATGACCTTGGTGGCCGGCTCGATGGCCTCGGCCACCCGGCGGACGTCGATCTGGTACCGTTCGTCCCGCGGCACTTCGATGGCCCGCCCGCCGCAGACCTGGGTGTTGAACGCGTACATGCCGAACGTTGGAACGCAGGTGATGATGCTGTCGCCGGGCTCCAACACCAGCCGCAGCAGCAGGTCGATGACCTCGTCGCTGCCGGCGCCGGCCAGAACGGAAGCGGCGTCGACGTTGGCGTAGTCAGCCAGCGCCTGCCTCAGATCCCGCTGCTCGGGGTCGGGGTAGATGTGGTACTGGTCGTAGGAGCGGAGCGCCGCGGCCACTCGGGGCGAGCATCCATAGACGTTTTCGTTGCCGTCGAGCTTGACCACCGCGCCGCCATCGATGGCGGCGTCCTGCGGCAGCGTGCCTGGCAGCATGATGGGCTCGTAAGGCTTGAGCTCTCGCAGGTCTCGGCGCTCGAGGCGATCGATCGCCGGCGACGAGCGCCTGGGGTGTTTCACGGCCGGTTCGTCGCGCTGCGCCGGCGGGCGCGGGCTCACGAGCTTCCTCGTTTCTCGCGCTTGGGTCCTCGAAGCTCCGCCGACCGCGCGTGGGCCGTCAAGCCTTCGGCCCGGGCGATGAGAGCCGCCGAGCCAGCCAGCCTGCGGCTGTCCTCGGCGGTGAGGCCGATGACGCTGGTCACCTTGACGAAGTCGTGGAGCCCCAGAGGCGACGCGAACCGGGCGGTGCCTCCGGTGGGCATCACGTGGCTGGGTCCGGCGTTGTAGTCGCCCAGGACCTCCGGCGAGGCGTCGCCCAAGAAGATAGCCCCGGCGTTTCGCACCTTTTGCATCCAGGAATGAGGCTCCGACACCATCAGGCACAAGTGCTCCGGCGCGAAATCGTTGGCCAGGCCCACCGCCTGCTCGATCGTATCGACCACCGCGATGAGGCCCTGGTTCTCGAGGGCGGCGCCGGCGATCTCACCGCGCTCCAGGACGGCCAAGCGCCGCTCCAACTCGTCGCTGACTTCTCGCGCCAGCCGGTCGGACGTCGTGACCAGGATCGGCGTGGCCATCGGGTCATGCTCGGCCTGGGCCAAGAGGTCGGCGGCGCAGTGACCGGCCTCGGCGAGATCGTCGGCGATAATCATCGTCTCCGTCGGCCCGTGGAGGCCATCGATCCCCACGGTCCCATAGAGCTTCCGCTTGGCAATGGTCACGAAGATATTCCCCGGCCCCACGATCTTGTCCACCCGGGGCACCGATTGGGTGCCATAGGCCATGGCGGCCACGGCCTGGGCGCCCCCCATGCGGAACACGCGATCGACCCCCGCGATGTTGGCCGCGGCCAGCACCACCGGAGCGATGCAGCCGTTGGCGTCGGGCGGGGTAGCCATGACGATGGTGGTCACGCCCGCCACCCGGGCGGGGATTGCCGTGTGCAGAACGGTGGATGGGTAGGCGGCGGTCCCTCCGGGAACGTAGACGCCGACGGTTTCCAGCGGGTTGATGGCCTGGCCCAGGCCCATCGCCTCATCGAACCAGCCTACGGGCAGGCAAGCCTGGTGAAAGGCGCGGACTCGCCCGGCGGCCTCTTCCAATGCGGCCAGCAGCTCCGGCGCCAGTGAGCGTGCGGCTTCGGCCATATCCTCGCCGGACATTTCGAACGCTTCACCGTCCCAGCCGTCGAGGCTACGGGTGTACTGGCGCACGGCCTCGTCGCCCCGAGCGGCGACATCGGCCAGGATACGGTCGACGGTCTGCTCCGGGTCCTGGCCCTCGCCGAAGGCTGGGCGTCCATGCTCCTTCATGCTGGGTGGCATCAAAGGTCGCGCCCCGGAGCGGCGGAGCAGCTTGCGGGCGGCTTTCACGCCTCGGACGCTCTTCAATCGATGTGCCCTTCGTTGAGATATTGCCGGGCGGTGTCCAGGAACGCCTGAATGGCCGCCTCTCGAAACGTCTGGATTTCGGCCTCGTCGACGTGCTCGCGCACCCGCTCGAGCAGCGCGGGAATGCTGGCAAGCAGTCGGTCGACTTCGGCCTCGTCCGCCGTGGGAAGGACCCGCTCGATCAATCCCCTGAACCGGTCCCACGGAAGCTCTCGGCCCGACCGTTCGATGACGACAACCTGCCATTGCTCGAGGAGCTTGCGGTCGATGAAACCGATGTCGACGCCGGCATAGGCCCCGGCGATCCGGTCCAGCGCGCCCTCCAGGTCCTCGATGCTGCTGCGCTCTCGTTGGTCTAGCTCGAACTGCAGCGCGCGGTCCAGCACGTTGACCAGCGGATCGTTCGCCAGGGCCGACCCCTTGCCGAAGAAACGTCGATAGACGTTGACGATCCAGGTCTCATCGCAGCTGAGGTGCGACATGTAACCCAGGAGAAATGCCACCGTCTCTCGACTAAGACGCTCCGACTTTTCCAGGTGAGGATGGGTGCGCAGGAGGCCCTCGTACCCGGCGCCGGTGGAGTCGGTGGCCAGCGTGAAGAAATGGGTCCGCTCCCGCTTCCAGCCGGCGAAGAGTCGAATGTCCGGCGCGGTGCAACCCAGCAGGAAACTACCCTGATGCTCGTCCAGCATCGGGTGCCCCAGGCGGACGCCCGCTTCCAGAGCGAACCCTATGTGCAGACCGAGATTAGGCATCGTTCGTGTTCCGCCCGTGCAATGACGTTATCGATAATCCGCGGCCGGCCGCTGCCGAACGGGTGGCCCTCGACGAACGAATCGTTCAGGGGCTGGCGCCGCCGCTGCCCACCGCCACCGAAAGGACCAATGACAGGACCAAGGCCGTGATGAGCAGAAAGGCCATGAAAGCCGCTACGATCCGGGTCTTGCTTCCTCGGCTCCGGCTGCTAGAGGTTCGCAACGATCTTCGTCTCTGTTGTTTACTCATGGCCTACCTTGCTTCCATCGATTGCACCAGGCGCTGATAGGCGTGGCACTGGCCTTCGAAGACGTAGTGGGCGGGGAAGACGACCACTCCGCTGGCCCCGATTCGGCGAAGGTGGTCGACGCCCGGCGTGAGCCGGTTGATGGGCACCACCACCGAAACCGAGTACCAGCTGCCATCGTTGTCCTTGCCGATGACCCGAGCGACCGTGGGGCCTTGCATCCCCGCCACGTCCGGGTTCTCGGTGACCCGCGCGGCCACGGCCTCCTCCGAGTCGCCGCGAATGTTGGCGATGATGGAGTAAAACCCTTCGGCACGCAACCGGGCCTCGATGAGTTCCAGCACGGTCTTGGCGGTCCGCAGCTTGGCCGACTCCTGCCGCAGCAGGCTCTTGTTGGCCACCAGGCAGGCCACCGATTCGACGATGGTGCCGTCGTCCAACGGCTTCAGGTTGTTCTCTCGCAGCGTGCCGCCGCTGGAGACCAGATCGCTGATCACGTCGGCCGTGCCGATCAGAGGCGCCGCCTCGATGGCCCCGTTGATATGGACCAGCCGGTAGCCCGGTACGTTGTGAGAATCGAGAAAGCGAGCGACCTGGCGATGGTACTTGGTGGCCACCCGGATGGAACGGCCTTCCCGCTGCATCTCGGCCGCCACCCGCCGGAGGTCGGCCATCGTATGCACGTCGGTCCAGGCGTTGGGCGTCGCCACCACCAGATTGGCTCTGCTGTACCCCAGGTCGGCGATCACCACCATCGTGTCGCCGTCCTCGTCCCGGTCCTCGAGGTACCGCTCCAGTCCCAAGATTGCCAGGTCGCAAACCCCGTCGTCCAGCTCGCCGGGGATGTCCACCGACCGCTGAAAGAGGACCGAAGCGTCTTCCAACGCGGCGAGGCGTCCTGTGTAGACGCGGGAGCTGGGACGCGCTACCGCCAGGCCGCAGTTGGCCATAAAACGGAGCGTATCGTCCTCCATCATGCGGTCGCTAGGGAGGGCAATCCTGAGCTCTCGGTGGCCGTTGGACGACGCGGGGCGGAGCAATGTTGGCGATGGCATCGATCGATACCTGTAATCGACTCCAATCATTCTACACCAACCTTGGCAACAGGTTCAATTTGGCTTCGAGGCGGCGATGCCTTCGCCTTGACAAAGGCCTACCTGCTCCGTAAGGTTCGGTAGGGTTTTTTGAGAGAGCATTTTCCCGGAGGAGGGTATGGTGGGGCAGCAGAAGGAGATGGACATCGGCGACGAGCTCCGCGCCTTTATCGGCCGGGAGCTGAGCCGGCGCACCTCGCCGCCCGCGGAGACGTCGGACATTCGCAAGTGGGCCATTGCGGGGTACTGGCCGGAGACGCCGCCGCGGCTGTTCTGGGACGAGGAGTACGCCAAGAAGACGCGCTTCGGCGGCATCGTCGCGCCGGAAGATTTCAATCCCTTTGCCTGGTCGATCGAACCACCTCAAACGTCCATGACCGACGCCGACCTCCGGGAGCCGACGGAGCGAATCGGCCTGGGCTGGAACGTCCTCAACGGCGGCGGCGGCAACGAGTACCACGCCAGGATCAAGCCGGGCGACGTCATCACGTCGGTCACCCACCTGGACGACATCTACATTCGCCAGGGCAAGCAGTGGCCCATGATCTTCTTCATCCGCAAGTCCACGTGGAAGAATCAGAACGACGAGCTGGTGCGCGTCAACACGGGGATCGGCATCCGCTACTAAGGCCGGCGCGGACACGCAGCTCGGCATCCCGCTCGTCGGGGAGGCGCCATCGATGGGCATCGAAGACACGCTGTACTTTGAAGACGTCGCCGAAGGCGATGACGTGCCCACGTTCGAGCGTCAGACCGACCTGATGCACTGGAACCGGTACGCCGCCGTCAACGAAGAGTTCGTCTACATTCATATGGACCAGGAGGCGGGGCTCAAGTCGGGCATGAAGGGCGTCTTCGGCATGGGCAACCTGCGCTACGGATATTTACATAACATGCTCCGCGGATGGATCGGCCTCAGCGGCGACATCCGAAAGGTCGACGCGCAGCACCGGAGCATCAACTACAAGAACGACGTGCTGACCTGCAAGGGCAAGGTCACGAAGAAATACACCGCCGACGGCGAGCACCTGGTCGACCTGGACGTCTGGGTCGAGAACCAGGAGGGGGTCAACATCTCCCCCGGCAAGGCGACGGTGGCCTTGCCCTCGAAAGGTTAGATCGAGCTGCCCTTGGCCGACTATCAAGGTCCGCTGCCCAAAGCCACCCCGGAGACGCTGCCTTTCTGGGACGGCTTGCGACAGGGCAAGCTCATGATCCAGCGTTGCCGCGCCTGCGGCCCCTATTTCTATCCGCGCCCCTTCTGCCCCGTGTGTTTCAGCTGGGACGTCGAGTGGTTCCAGGCCAGCGGCAAGGGCAAGCTCTACTCCTTCGTGGTCAACCACCGGCCTCCCCGCTACATGGGCGAAGAGCCTTTCGTCATCGCCGTGGTCGAGCTGGACGAGGGGCCGCGCATGATGAGCGTTCTCACCGGCGTCGAGCCCGACCCGAACGTGGTCAAGTGCGACATGCCTCTCCAGATCGAGTACGCCAAATTGACCGACGAGGTCACGCTGCCCAAGTTCCGCCCGGCGTGACCGACGACGCGACGGCCCGCTTACGACCAACGTCCCGAAGGAGCAACGAATGGCGCCAAGAGACCTGCGCGGGAAAGTCGCGATCGTGGGCGCCGACGAAGCAGACCGTCTCGGCCGGCGGCCCGAGGTCTCGGTGCTCACGCTCCACGCGGAGGCGGCGAAGAACGCCCTGGCCGATGCCGGCCTGACCATTGCCGACGTCGACGGCCTGTTCACCGCGGGCATCAGCAGCAATCTGCTGGGCGAGTACCTGGGCGTCGTTTCGCGCTATACCGACAGCACCTCGGTGGGCGGCTGCTCGTTCATCATCCACGTGGAGCACGCGATGCTGGCGCTGGCGGCGGGGATGATCGACGTGGCGTTGATCACCCACGGCGAGAGCGGCCGCTCTCGCGTCGGGGCCTCCGGGTATGCCTTCTCGCCCAGCGAGATTCGCGGCCAGTTCGAGACCCCCTTCGGCACGACGGGCGCGGTCTCCACCTTCGCGCTCCTGGCGACCCGCCACATGCACGAGTACGGAACGACGATGGAGCAGATGGCCGCCGTCTCCGTGGCCACGCGCCAGTGGGCGGCGATGCACCCTAAAGCGGTGATGAAGGACCCGATCACCATCGACGACGTGCTGAGCTCGCGGATGATCTGCTGGCCCCATACGCTGCTGATGTGCTGCCTGGTGACGGACGCCGGCGGGGCGGTGGTGCTCACGCGGGCCGACCGGGCCAGAGACCTCAAGAAGCCGCCGGTCTACGTGCTGGGCACGGGCGAGGCTACCGCCCACGTCCACACCAGCGTGATGCGGGACATGACCACGTCGGAATCGTCGAAGCTGGCGGGGAGGGCGGCCTTCGAGATGGCCGGCGTCGCCCACAAGGAGATCGACGTGGCCGAGTTCTACGACGCCTTCGCCTTTACCCCGATGCTGGCGCTGGAGGACCTGGGCTTCGTCAAGCCCGGCGAGAGCGGGCCGTTCGTGGCGAGCGGGCGCACCGGGCCGGGCGGCGACTTCCCGATGAACACCAACGGCGGCGGCCTCTCCTACTCCCACTCGGGCATGTACGGCATGTACACCCTGATCGAGCTGACGCGCCAGCTCCGGGGCGAGGCGGGGGAGCGCCAGGTCAAGGACGCCGCCATCGGCATCGCCCACGGCCCCGGCGGCATGTGGGCCTCGGCCGCGACCCTCATCGCGGGCAGAGATGCCTAACGCTGGAGGTTCGAGCCCCACGCGGGGTAGGTGTGGGGCGTCTGGTGTGCGCTAACCAGATCGGGTCAGTCTTTTCGGTCGCGTCCTAAGGGCTGAACCCCGTTCCGGCTAGGTCGCAGGTTCGAGTTCTGCCTGGGGAGCTAAATTTTTATCATTCACGAGTGGGCAACAACTCATCACCTCCTCTCCTTGGACAGAAAAAGTTGACGGCGAACAGTTGTAGGAACGACAGTCATGAAAGTCCGCGTATACGGCGCCTCGGGGCCTTTCGTGGTCGTCCTGCACGGCGGCCCAGGCGCTCCGGGGTACATGGCGCCAGTGGCCCAGGCGCTTGCGGACACTTTTCGGGTCCTCGAACCCGTGCAGCGAGGCAGCGGAAGTGAGCCCTTGACCGTTGCGCGGCACGTGGATGACCTCCATAAGTTGGTGGAAGAACGATGTGGAGACGTACGGCCAGTCCTGGTGGGTCACTCCTGGGGTGCAATGCTTGCGCTTGCTTACGCTGCAGCCCACCCCGGTCGTGTGATCGCGGTCGCCTTGATCGGTTGCGGCACCTTCGATCGAGCAGCACGCGAACGAATGAGATCGATTCAAGAAGAGCGCACTGATGACAACTTGCGACGACGCCTTGAACACTTGCCAGAGGAGTTTCCCAATATTAATGACCGGTTGCGCGTCCGAGGCAAGCTGATCCAACAGCTGGATTCGTGCGAGCTCATTTCCACCGACGAGGAGGACGAGGCGGTCGATGCGCGCGCGAACCACGAGACCTGGCAGGACATGTTGCGGCTGCAGGAGCAAGGGGTTTATCCAGCTGCTTTCGCCGCGATCCATGTGCCCGTGATCATGTTGCACGGCGACTATGACTCCCATCCCGGCCACATGATCCGAGCGAGTCTAGAGCCACATCTCCCTCAGTTGCAGTACCGCGAGTGGAAGCGCTGCGGGCACTACCCGTGGCTCGAAAATGCCGTCTTCGACGAGTTCTTTGCCGTCCTACGTGAGTGGCTTGCCCGGCAATTCACCAAGGGTCCACGTGCGGCCATCATATGATGAGTCTGGTGAGTCCCGCTTACTTTAGCCACAATAGTGAAAGTCAAACGAGTTCGTAACATCACCCCACGCGGGAAACGTGGCGGGTCACGGACCGAGCGATGCGCGATAAAAGAGACCCCTCACCAACTCGGCGAGGGGTCCTCATGTGGGCTACGATGGTCGGTTCGTCGTCAGCCGGCCCCGGCCTCTCCCCCGTCCCGATTCCATCGGGCCACCCCCTCTCCACATCTGTGGAGAGGGGTCAGGGGTGAGGCTCCCTAGTTCGTCATGATGTGGACGGTGCAGGCGGAGCCGATGCCGATGACGTGGGCCAGGCCAACTTTCGCGTTTTCGACCTGCCGGGCGCCGGCCTGCCCGCGCAGGTGCCAGGTTATCTCCACCACGTTGGCGACGCCGGTGGCGCCCAGCGGATGGCCCTTCGACAAAAGCCCGCCTGAGGCGTTCACGGGAATGCGGCCGCCGATGGTGGTTTCGCCGTCGTCGATCAGCCTGCCGGCCTCGCCCTCGCCGCACAGGCCCAGGTTGTCGTAGTGGAGCAGCTCGGCGGTGGCGAAGCAGTCGTGCAGCTCCACCAGGCTCAGGTCCTGGGGCCCAATGCCCGCCCGCTCGTAGGCTTCCTTGGCGGCGTTGCGCGTCAAGGTGTTGACGTCCACCAAAATCAGGTCGCGCTCGGTCCACGGATCGGAGGTGAGCACCGACGCGGCGATGCGCACGGGCTTGGTGGTGTACTGCCGGGCCTTCTCCATCGACATCAGCACCAGGGCCGCCGCGCCGTCGGTATTGGGACAGCACATGAACTGGGTGTTGGGATAGCTGATCATGCGCGAGTTGAGCACTTCCTCCAGCGTCACCGGGTCCCGGTATTTGGCGTAGGGGTTGCCCGCCGCGTGCTTCTTGGCCTTCACCGCCACTTTGGCGAACTGCTCGATGGTGGTGCCGTACTTGCTCGTGTGCTCCATCCCAGCCATGGCGAACACCGCCGGCATGGTGCCGCTTCCCACGTAGCCCTCCGATTCGTCGCCTGCGTACGTCAGGCCGGTGCCCATCCGCTCCTGGCCGACGACCAGGGCGATGTCGTG
The DNA here is from genome assembly GCA_022572465.1 of Chloroflexota bacterium. Taxonomy (GTDB): domain Bacteria; phylum Chloroflexota; class Dehalococcoidia; order SHYB01; family SHYB01; genus JACZVV01. The sequence continues at coordinate 9,086 of JACZVV010000037.1, read as the reverse complement.
CATCCCGGCGGCGATGCTCATGAAGCCCTCGCGGAGGGCCGTCGAGCCGGTGGCGCAGGCGTTGGCCGTGTTGACCACGGGTATGCCCGTCTGGCCGATCTGCTGCAGCACCCGCTGGCCCGCCCCGCTGGTCGCCATGAGCTGGCCGCAGGACATGATCTGGATATCGTTGAGGCCGACGCCGGCATCCTTCATGGCGTCGAGGGCCGCCCGCGCCCCCAGCTGGTATGCCTCCTGGTCCGGGTAGCGTCCGAAGGGCACCATGGCGGCGCCGACGATGGCTACTTCCTGCATTGCCTCCCCCTTTTCCCGCTCGCGTCGGGTGTCCCGCTGGCCTTGGGCAGCCGCCGGCGCTCTCGCTATCCGGCGGGCCGAAACGCGTAGCGAATGACGTCTCGTCCCTGGGCATCGGTAAACGCTTTGTCGGTTACCAGTCGCAACGGCATGCCGAACTTCAGCTTGGCCGGGTCCGGCTCGACGCCCTCGATGTTGGCCGGCACGCTAATACCATCCTTCATGTCCACGATCCCCGCCACGAAGGGGACCGGCACGCCGGGTCTCGACATGTGGACGATGGTCCAGGTATGGAGCGACCCCTCGGTGCCCAGCCGGACCTCCGGCAGGTCGCCGACGAAGGAGCACTTGGCGCACCCGATCCTGGAATCCAGATAGATTGCGCCGCATTCGGGGCATTTTTTGCCCACCAGGTAGGCGTCGCCGCCGTTCTCGTCCGGGAGACGCAGGTAGGGGACGATGGGCCGTGGGCCGGTCTCCGCAGGGTCTCCCTGCGATGCCTGTTGTGTCAACGAGCGCTCCTTTTCGACTCTGTGGAGCCTGGTGTCGGGCCGCCGTTGAAGATTATGGAATGAAGCCCGAGCGGGACATCGGCATACTAGCACCGGCCCTTACACCCGTCAACGCGACGGGGAGCGGGCCAGCACCTACAGCCGCCGGCCCGCGCCGCCGCCATCGACGGGGATATAGGCCCCCGTGACGTAAGAGGAGTCGTCCGAAGCCAGGAACAAGGCCACCGTCGCGATCTCCTCGGGCTGGCCGATGCGCTGCAAGGGGACGTGCCCGGCCAGGCGCGACTTGTAATCGTCGCCGACGTACACGCCCTGATGCTTCGCCAGCCTCGGCGTATCGATGGGGCCGGGGCAGATGGCATTCACCCGGATGCCTTTCGGCCCGTAGTCCAGAGCCATGGACTTGGTCAGCCCGATGACGCCGTGTTTGGACGATGCGTAGGCCGACTGGCTGGTAGCGCCCGAGAGGCCCAGGGTCGAGGCGACGTTGACGATGACGCCGCCACCCCCTCGCAACATCTCCTGAATCGCGTACTTGGCGCAATAGTAGTACCCCGTCAGATTGACGCCGATGGTCGCCAGCCAATGCTCCTCCGGCATCTCGGCGACGCTCTCGGGCACCGGCGAGTCGGGCCGGTTGCGGGCGGCGTTGTTATAAAGAATGTCCACCCGGCCGAAGGTGTCCACCGTCTTTTTGATCAGGCGTTTGACCTCGTCGACGTTGGAGACGTCACAAGGAGCGAAGAGCGCCTGCCCTCCCGCCGATTCGATGATGTCCGCCGTCTTGGCGCCGCCCTCTTCGTTGATGTCGGCCACGACGATCTTGGCCCCCTCCCGAGCGAAGAGCACGGAGACGGCGCGTCCCTGTCCCGAGCCCGCCCCGGTGATGACCGCGACCTTGTTTTTGAGCTTCATTCCCAGGATTCCTCCAAGCGGTTTTCCCAAGAGCGCACGAGGGGTGATTACAAGTGCATTTCGTTGACGCTCCAGTAGGCCAACACTATAGTAGCGGGAGTGAGTCTGGTGCAAGGCCTGGCTTCCTGCCTCGCGCACCGTCATCCCAGCAACATGGAGCAGCCAGTTTGATCATTCGCAAGATACCGAGAGGCGCCCGCTCGCCGGTTTCGTCCGGCGAGGGCCCAACGCTCCCCAAGTCCAGGCCGGTCCACATGTGGGAGCGTGTGACCTGGCGAGGAAAGACCTTCAACGTTCCGCTGGATGAGCAGATGATACCGATGGGCGACCTGGCGATCGAAGACGTCGGCGACGTGGACAGCGATCTGCTGTCCCGCAGCGTCCAGTTTGCCCCCGAGCCGCCCGGCCCCATAGCGCTGACCGAGACGCAGCGGATCATCGTGAATTTCGTCCGCCAGATGCTAGAGAAGAATGGCGACGCAACGACCTACCAGGTCTATGAGGCGGTTATCCTCAGGCTTCAGGACTCGGATTTGCTGGGCGATGACGAGTCGGTGGACCTGCTGATGCTCTTGAGCTCTTTCTTCCGGCACTATGAGCACAAGGGGGAGCGGGGCGAGCTGCTGCGAAAGTGGACGGCGAGAGAGCCGTCGGTGGCTGACACGGAGCAGCTTGCCCGTTCGGCCTTCGAAGACTGGAACTGGTACGTTCGCGGCAACATGAACTGATCCCGTCGAGGGCGTTCCGTCTCTTGATCTGGACCGGGCGTCAACGCGTGCGAGAGTCTTGCAGATAGGTGAGGACGGCCTTGACTCTGGGGTGAATCGGCTCGCTCTGGGTGATGGCCAACTGCTGATAGATCGCGTTGATATAGTTCTCGACCGACTTGACCCCCAGGTGTAGATTCTCCGCGATCGCTGGGTTGCTGTAACCCTGGGCCATCAGCTCCAACACCTGTTGCTGGCGGGCCGTCAACGCTTCCAACCGGGTCTTGGGCCGGGGCCGCAGACTGCTGACCAGCGCGGGGTCGAGGACCATGAACCCCGATGCCGCGCCTTCGACCGCCCGGGTCAGCGCTTCCAGGTTCGCGACCGACTTCTTCAGGAGATACGACCAGCCCCCGGAGTGCTCGGGCGGGACCAGCGACAGGTACTCCTTGTCGCTATGGAGCGAGAGGAGGACGATCCCGACGTCCGGGTCGTTCTCCCTGATTGCCAGCCCCGCCTCGATGCCGTTGGGATCGCCCCCCAGCTCGATGTCCATGATGATCACCTCGGGCTTGAGCTCGCGGGCCATCCGGATAGCGCTGACGCCGTCACCCACCGCCCCCACGACCTCCAGCCCGTCGCGCTCAGCCAGCGCGACTCGGAGCATGTCGCGAAACAGCCCTTCGTCCTCGACGATCATGATCTTGATGCTCATGAGGGTACCGTTGAACAGAGAGGTCACTATGGAATTTAATCCATTTTATCATGACTGGCGCTTCATGAAACAGCCGTCTCGCTGGGTGCCCGCCCTATTCGGCCTGGGTGCCGGCACCGGCCCGGCATCCGCTCCGCCACCTTGGGCGCGTAGGTGGCGCGGGGTCAGGAAACGGGTGGTGACTCGATGTTAGGGGGGGGCAAGTTTCGGTAAGCTACCTTCGAGATTCCAGCAAGCACCTTGTCACGGGGGTATGTCTATGGACAAAGCGGCTCGTTCAGTTGGGTTAGTTTCGAGAACCACACGGAGTGACGACACAGCGCCATCCAACGGCCGATCGCCGGAGATCGCCAGCGCGGGGTCGCAGTTTCGCGAAGAGGGCGCCCGCGGCCCGTGGCGACCAACGCCTCAACCCGGCCGGGTCATCAAGATCTACATCGCCGAAGAGCAACAGATCCTGCGTCAAGCCTACCAATCGTTCTTCCAACCCAACCCCGCGTTGGAAGTGGTGGGCACCTCGGGACAAACGGACAGCGAATCTCTGGTCACGGCGACGACCGCCCTCGATCCCGACGTTCTGCTGCTGGGCATCAAGATTCTCCAGCCCAGCGTCGTACAGAGGCTCGAGACCATCCGCCAGCAGTGTTCGGGCGTCGCCGTCGTTTTGCTGTCGGCGTCCTACGACGTCAAGGGCATCAAGGCGCTGCGCGAGTTTTCGCGGCGGGCCACCGTCGGCTGCGCCTATCTGCTCAAGCACACCATCGACACGGTGGACCAGCTCACCCAGGTCATCCAATCGGTGGCCGAAGGCCGCATCATCCTCGACCCGGCGGTCATGGAAGGGCTCATCTCCACCGCCGAATCCAAGTCCACGTTCCTCAAAGAGCTCTCACCCCGTGAGCTCGAGGTCCTGAGCTGGATGGCCAAAGGGTATCGCAACAACACCATCGCCGAGGTGCTGTGCCTGGAGCCGAAGACGGTGGAGCGCCACATCAACAATATCTACGGCAAGATGGGCAAATGTCCCGACTCCAAGCACACCCGCGTGCACGCGGTGACGCTGTACATGCGAGCGACCGGACTGCTGCCGGCGGAGGACTTCGGCGAGGGCGATCAGAATCAGTATCAGTAGAGGCCGGTAAAACGGTCGGCCGCTACATCCCTAGCGCGAGCTCTTTGACGTTCCACATCGCCACGCCCAGCATGAAGCCTATCGATGGGAGCAGCAACCGGCCCGGCAGGAGCCAGGCGATGACGAGCGGGGCGACGCCCTTGGCCAGGACGAGCGTCCACGGGCTCGCCAGCATGCCGATCACGATGGGGTTCATCTCCGTGTAGCCCGCCTGGGTTGCGGCCAAGGTGAGCAGCACATCGAAGTACATCAGGGCCAAGAAGCCCGTTTTGAAGCGAGTCTCGTGGCCAAACGTAGCCACCGAGCTCCGTAGCGCAGCCACCGCAACGCTCCCCGGTCTGGTTGGCGCCGTCTTCGCGGGGCAGGGCCAACCAGACCGTCTCTTTGCGTTTTGGCATTATACGGCGGCGGAGTCGATGGTTACAAGGCGGGCCTCGGCCCGGGCTCCAGGCTCTTCACTGCGCCGGCGCCACGCCGCTTAGCCGACGGCGGGCGCCGCCGTGCGCTCCAGGCTCGCTTCCACCAGCGAGAGCAGCGTATCGATGCCCCATCCCCTGGCCGCCGAGACCAAGGCCGTCGGTTGCTCCGGTCCGCACAGCCGGTCACGCACCGGGGCCAACGCCGCCTCCAGGTCGTCGCCGTCCGCATGACGGGGCACCAGCAGGTCGACCTTGTTCAGCGCAACGACGCTGGCCCTCGCTCCCAGGCCCATCTCTTTCAGTGTCTGTTCGACGACCCGCGCTTGCTCCAATGCGTTGGGATGGGTGGCGTCGACCACGTGCAGAAGCAGATCGGCGTCGCCCAGCTCTTCGAGGGTGGCCCGGAAAGCGGCGACCACCGCCGCTGGCAGTTTGTGGATGAATCCCACGGTATCGGTGAGCAAGAAGGGTTTGCCCGAGGGGAGCCTGGCCCGTCGCGTTACCGGGTCGAGGGTAGCGAAAAGCCGGTCCTGCACCACCGAGTCGGCCTTGCTGACGACGTTGAACAGCGTGCTCTTTCCGGCGTTGGTATAGCCGATCAGCGACACCACGGGGATGCCCTGCTTCTTGCGGCGCTGGCGGTACAGGGCGCGGTGGGTACGGACCTCTTCGAGCTGGGCTTTGAGCCGTTGGATTCGTCGCCGGATCAGGCGGCGGTCGGTCTCGATCTGGGTCTCGCCGGGGCCTCGCGTGCCGATGCCGCCGCCCAGCCGCTCCAGGTGGGACCACTGGCCCGCCAGGCGAGGCAACAGGTATTCGTGCTGCGCCAGCTCGACTTGAAGGCGCCCCTCTTTGGTGAGGGCGCGACCGGCGAAGATATCGAGAATCAGCGCGGTGCGGTCGATGACCTTGACCTGGACGGCATCCTCGACGATGCGCTGCTGGGCCGGCGTCAGCTCGTCGTTCAGCATGACCACACTGGCCTGGTGCCGATCGGCCAGGTCCGCCAGCTCTTCCAGCTTGCCTTTGCCCAGGTAGGAGCGTTGGGGTCGACCTACGCGCTGGCTCACGCCGCCGACCACCTCGGCCCCGGCGGTGGTTGCCAGCTGGGCCAGCTCCTCCAGCGAGTCGTCCAGAGTAAAGGCGTTGCGGTGGCCTCTGACCTCGACGCCTGCCAGGATTGCCCGTTCGACGGGCGCTCTCGTCGGGAACCGCCCCTTGCCGATGGCGTCCTCTCTGTCCGGTGCTACCGGTCTGCCAGGTGCAGCGCGGCCAGCCGCTCGACGCCCTTGTCGAGATCTTGGTCCGGCAGCGTCAACGACAGGCGAACGTAGCCCTCGCCGTACCGCCCGTAGCCGCTGCCCGGCGTCACGACGACGGCGGCCTCGTCGATGAGCTTCGCGGCGAACTCGGCGGAGGTGAAGCCTTCGGGGACCCGCGCCCACAGGTAGAGGCTCGCCTTCGGGGGCAAGACCCGGAGGCCGAGCCTGGTGAGAGCGGCCACCAGCTTGTCCCGCCGGCGTTGGTAATGGGCCACGTTCTTCTCGATGCAGTCCTGCGGCCCGGTGAGGGCCTCGATAGCGGCGAGCTGGATGGCCTGCGGCACGCCGGAGTCGAGGTTCGACTTGACGCGCATCAGGGCGTTGATCATAGTTGCGTTGCCCACGGCCATCCCGACGCGCCATCCAGTCATGTTGTAGCTCTTGGACAGGGAATGAAACTCCACGCCAACGTCCATGGCGCCCGCAGCCTGAAGGAAGCTGGGTGGCCGGCAGCCGTCGAAGGCGATCTCGGTGTACGGCGCATCATGGCAGACGGCGATATCGTACCGCTTCGCGTAGGCGGCCACCTTGTCGAAAAACGCCAGGTCCGCCACCGCACCGGTGGGATTGTTCGGATAGTTGATCCACAGGATCTTGGCTTTACGGGCGACGTCCTCGGGAATCGCATCCAGGTCCGGCAGCCACCCGTTCTCTTCCAGCAGCGGCATCCAGTGCGACTCGCCGCCGGCGAAGAGCGTGCCGACGGAGTAGACCGGGTAACCGGGGTCGGGCACCAGGGCCACGTCGCCGGGGTCGATAAAGCAGAGCGACATGTGGGCGATGCCCTCTTTGGCCCCGATGAGGGGTAAGACCTCGGTGTCCGGGTCCAGGGTGACGCCGAAGCGCCGGTGATACCAGCCCGCGATGGCCTTGCGGAACTCGGGCAGGCCGTCGCTCTCGGGATAGCGATGGTTCGCTGGCACCCGCGACGCCTCGTTTAAACGGTCGAGGATGTGCGCTGGCGTCGGAATGTCCGGGTCGCCGATGCCGAAGCTGACGACGTCGACGCCTTGGGCCCGCTTCGCCGCGATCTTCTTGTTGATTTCAACAAACAGGTAGGGCGGCAGCTTCTCGATTCGGTTGGCCAGACGCATCCGACGCTCCTGAGGGGATGTTTGGGCCGCAGTCACGCGGCGGCTTCCATCTTAGTCCAGGGCAAAGGCTATGCCAAGGCGATGGAGCAGGGCGGCCGGCTGGGCTAGCGGTCCTCGTCGGGCCAGACGCCCTTGAACACCGTCTCGGCTGGGCCTTCCATCCAGACCTCGCCCTCGCCGTCCCACTCCACCTGGAGCGTGCCGCCGGGGAGCGCGATCTCGACGGCGCCGTCGATCAGCCCTTTCACCCGGGCCGCCACCGCGACGGCACAGGCGCCGGTGCCGCAGGCCAGCGTCTCGCCCACGCCTCGCTCCCAGACCCGGACCGACATGCGAGCCCGGTCGTGGACCTGGGCCACCTCGAAGTTGACTCGATTGGGGAAGAACGAATGATGCTCGACCTTTGGCCCGATGCGCTCCAACGGCAGCTCGGCGACAGGCCGGTCGACGAACGTCACCGCGTGGGGATTGCCCATGGACAGGCAGGTGACCAAGAAGCGGTCGCCGTCGACGTCCAGGGGGTGATCGACGATGCGCTCGAGCCCACTGGCCGCCACCGGGATCTGCTCCGCGGCGAACCTCGGTGTGCCCATGCCGACGCGCACCGACGAGACCGCTCCGCCTTCGATCCGGGCCGAGACCGCGTGGAGGCCGGCCTGGGTCTCGATGGCGAGATCGGTCCGCTCGCCGGGCGCGAGGCCCTCGTCGATGACGTATTTGGCGAAGCACCGGATGCCGTTGCCGCACATCTCGGCCTCCGACCCATCGGGGTTGAACATCCGCATGCGAAAGTCGGCGGCCTCCGACGGTCCCACGATCAGCAGGCCGTCGGCGCCGACGCCGTAGTGCCGATCGCACATGCGAACCGCCAACCGGCTCCAATCGCACGCGGGATGGCGTGGGCCGATGACCACGTAATCGTTGCCGGCGCCCTGCATCTTGGTGAAGTCCACGCAAACCTCCCATGCTCCACCATTATACTGGAGGAGCGCGACGGCCCAACGCGGTCCGGGCACAGCCGCCCAACGCGATCCGGGCACAGCCGAAAGTAAGGCGCTGCCGCGGGCCCGGAGCGAAGCCGATGGCGAGTCGAGCAGAGGAGGGCGTTGTGGATTACGCGAAGATTGCACCAATGATGGGCCAGCTATGGGCGCCCATAGCGGCGGTGACCAGCTCCTGGAACGGCAAAGACAACGGCCAGATCGCCGTGGCCATCGGCGGCGCCTCCATCGTAGCCGACCGGCCCCGCGTCGCCGTGCAGCTCTACAAGACCAACTTCACCCACGAGATGGTGATGGGCAGCGGCGCCTTCGCCCTGTGCTTCATGCGGCAGGACCAGCTCGACCTGGTCCACCGGCTCGGGTACGTCTCCGGGCGAGACCGCGACAAGCTGGCGGACGTGCCATACCGGCGCCGGGCGACCGGCAGCCCCGTGCTGGACCACTGCTTCGGCTACCTCGATTGCCGCGTCGTCAACGCCATGGACGGCGGCGACATGACGGTCTTCTTGGCCGACCGGATCATGGTCATGTACCGGGGCCAGATCGTGGAAATCGGCAAGAGTGAAGATGTCTATCGCACACCCAAACATCCATTTACCGAAAACTTTCTCAAGACCGTCCTGCACACATCGGCCGACGCCGACTGGCATACGGCTGCATTGCGCGCCGAAGACCTCGAGGATCCGAATCTGGCGAGGGTTACGACAAGCGCCGACAAGCACCCCGGATGTATTTACTCGAGCGCCTGCACCGAAAGGTTCGAGCGTTGCCAAAGTGTAGCACCCAAGTTAAGGGCGCTCGACGAACACCATTACGTCGCATGTCATCTGTACGACCCGAAGATTCGCCCAAAACGAGCGTTTGCAGAACGGTAAGAGCGAAACTCGGCAACTTTTCAAGCAAGGAGACACAACAAATGAAACGGGTAACGTACCGATCACAACACATACGCATGAACGAGCTGCTCGGCAGCGC
>JACZVV010000145.1 GCA_022572465.1 Chloroflexota bacterium | reverse complement strand
CCGGGTAGAGGACGCCGGCGGCCACGGGGATCAGGGCGACGTTGTAGAAGAAGGCCCAGAACAGGTTCTGTTTGATGGTCCGCATCGTGGCCTTGCTGAGGCCGATGCTGTTGACCACGCCGCGTAGGTCGCCGCTCATCAGCGTGATCTGGGCCGTCTCCATCGCCACGTCGGCGCCGGTCCCGATGGCGATGCCGACATCGGCCTGGGCCAGGGCCGGCGCGTCGTTGATGCCGTCGCCCACCATGGCCACGCGCTTGCCCTCGGCCTGGAGCTCTTTGATCACGTCGGCTTTGCGCTCCGGCAACACCTCGGCCAGGACGCGGTCGATGCCCAGCTCGGCGGCGATGGCCTCGGCCGTTCGGCGATTGTCGCCGGTGACCATGGCCACCTCCAATCCCAGCCGGTGCATGCGCTCGACGGCCTCCCTCGCTTCGGGGCGGACGGTGTCGGCCACCCCGACCACCCCTTGAACGCGGCCATCCAGGGCCACGAACATCGCCGTCTTGCCCTCCTGGGCGAGGGCGTCGGCCGCGTCGCCGAGACCGTTGAGGTCCAGCGAGTGCTCGCGCATCAGCCCGACGTTGCCGATGAGGACCGACACCCCGCCAACCCGGGCGGTGATTCCCTGGCCGGGGGTCGCGTCGAACTCCTCCGGCTCCACCAGCTCGATTCCCCGACGCCGGGCCCCATCGACGATGGCCTGGCCAACAGGATGCTCCGACCTTCTCTCGGCCGACGCCGCCAGCCGCAGCAGCTCCGCCTCGGCGATCTCCTGGGTCGCCACGTTGGTCATCTCCGGCTTGCCCAGCGTCAAGGTCCCCGTTTTGTCCAGGACGACGGCGTCAAGACGGTGGGCGTTCTCCAGGGCTTCGGCGTTGCGGATCAGAATGCCGTGCTCGGCGCCCAGGCCGGTCCCCACCATGATGGCGGTCGGCGTCGCCAGGCCCAGGGCGCACGGGCAGGCGATGATGAGCACGGCGACGAAGGTCAGCAAGGCGAAGGTGATGACCGGCGACGGCCCCAAGAACAGCCACAGGAGGAAGGCTAAGGAGGCGATGGCGATGACCGCAGGCACGAAGACGCTCGCGATGGAGTCGGCGAGACGTTGAATCGGCGCCTTGGAGCCCTGGGCCTCTTGGACCAGGTGGATGATGCGGGCCAGCGCCGTCTCCATGCCGACCTGGGTCGCCCGGAAGGTGAAGCTGCCGGTCTTGTTGATGGTGGCCGCATACACCTGGTCGTCGCGGCCCTTTTCCACGGGAAGGCTCTCGCCGGTCAGCATCGCTTCGTCGATGGTGGAGCGGCCGTCGATCACCAGGCCGTCGACCGGTATGCGCTCGCCGGGCCGAACCACGACCACGTCGCCCGTCCGCACCTCGTCGATATCGACGTCGCGTTCCAGACCGTCGACCAGCAACCGCGCCGTGGAGGGGCGTAAGCCCATCAGCTTCTTGATGGCCGCCGAGGTGTGTTTCTTGGCTCGGGCCTCCAGGTACCGTCCCAACAGGATCAGAGAGATGATGATCACCGCGGTGTCGTAGTAGACCTCGGCCTCCAGCCCGCCTCGCTCGAAAAAGCCGGGCGCGAACGTCCCAACGACGCTATAGCCCCAGGCGGCCAGCGTTCCCACGGAGATCAGCGTGTACATGTTGGCGGTCCGATGGCGAGCGGCTGCAAAGGCGTTCGCGTAGAACTGCCACCCGGCCCAGAACTGGACCGGCGTCGCCACGGAAAACAGGACCATGAACCGGATCTGATCGCTCAGGTCCTTGATTCCGGGAACGACGTTGATCGACGCCAGCAGGATGAACAACCCCGCGGCGCCGCCGACCATGAACCGTCTCAGAAGGTCGCGGACCTCTCGCTCTTTCTGGGCCGCGTCGGCGTCTTCCACGCCGGACTCGACGGGACGCAACCGGTAGCCGGCGTTCTCCACGGCCGACGCCAGCGCCTGCGGCGAAACGCCGCCCGGCAGGGCCTCCACCCTCGCGCGCTCAGTGGCCAGGTTGACCGTGGCGGACCGAACGCCGTCGACGCCCGCCAGCGCCCTCTCCACGTGGGCCACGCAGGAGGCGCAGGTCATCCCCTCGACGGCAAAGTCGAGCCGCTCGCCGCGCACGGCGTACCCGGCGTCGTGGACCGCGCCGGCCAGGGCATCCATCGAGGCCGCGGCCGGGTCGTACTCCACCGTCGCGCGCTCGGTGGCCAGGTTGACCGTGGCGGCCTGGACGCCGTCGACGCCCGCCAACGCCTTCTCCACGTGGGCCACGCAGGAGGCGCAGGTCATCCCCTCGATCGGCAGCTCGACGCGTACCATGGTGTTGGCCATCGCCCGGAATCCCTCGTCCCGCTTGCTCGTTTCTACACCGGTGTCTTCAGGGTGTAACCGGCCTCTTTGACCGCCGACGCCATGGCCGCAGTCGTGGCCTCAGCCGGGTCGTACTCCACGGTGGCTCTGGCTGCCGCCAGGTCGACGCTTGCGGATGCGACGCCGGGCACGCTCTCCAGGGCCTTCGTCACGTGGCGTACGCAGTTGTCGCAGGTCATGCCCTCGACGCCGAGCTGGTTGGTTATCGTGCTCTGGGCCATGCTGGTTGCTCCTTTGCTGGATCGTATCCACGGATTACGCAGATTGCGCAGATCACTATGGATGGCGCTCTTGAGTCTTGATCCCCTCTCCCCTCGTCCCCGGCTCCTCTCCCGCTACCGGCCGCCGATGGCGTAGAGCTCGCGGAGCTCGTCGACGATCTGTCGCTGGCGGCCCTCTTTGATGCCGTCGACGACGCAGGTCTCCAGATGGCCTTCCAGAAGCACGCCCTCCAGCTTCTCGATGGCGCGGCGGATGGCATACGTCTGCTTGAGGACGTCGACGCAGTAGCGGTCGTCCTGGACCATCTTCCGCACGCCGGCGAGATGTCCCTCGATGTAGGCCAGGCGCTTCAATGCGTCTTCCTTGACGTCGCTCTTCATACCGCCTCCTGTACCCATACCCCCTGGGTGGGGGTCTACCGATAGCATAGTGCACCGCTCGCCGGAGGTCAAGCCCGCCGCCTTGACACGCCCCGGCGGCGCCCTGCACGATATCGGCACGTCTCGTTTTTCGGAGGTGATGCCCGATGCTGTTCGTTGCCACTCACCGACACTCGGCCGAGTCCTGCCCCTCGGACAACCCGGTCAACGTCCATGAGCTCATCCGCCCGGAGCACGCCGCTCAGTGCGGGGTCAAGGTATTGGGCGGCTACGTCGCGCCGCCCGAGCACCTGATCTTTCACGTGCTGGAGGCCGATGACTACGCCTCGATCGTCAAGTTCTACCGGCCTATCATGACGATGGGCGACGCGGAGATCACGCCGGTCCAGACCCTCGAGGAGGCCGCGGGGATATTTCCTGCAGGGGACCCCTAGAGACCCCATCGCCCCCCGCCGGGCAATACGAACGGGGTATAATGCTGGACGCGACCGGCGGCATGCCGGTTGGCCCTCCGGGAGCACTGGTATGGCTGAGCAGGATTTCAACCCCCAAGCCCACGTCAAAAGGACCGCCGACGCCGTCCAGAAACTGGCCGGCGATCTTCATGACACGGTCGTGACCATGGCGGCCCAGCTCGTTCCTTTCCCGTATTTCCTGGGCAGCACCGAAGTGCGGGCCGTCGAGGCAGAGCCTGGGGGCGTGCAGAAGGCCGACCGGGGCTGTGTAGTGGTCTGTCCCGACGGCGAGATGTACGAGTTCTCGATGAAGCTCCAGGCGCCGGGCGAGGGGTTCGACATCTCGATGAGCCGCGACGACACGGTGAAGCTCCTGGAGCTGCCGCCGGAGGACTACATTCCCTACGCCTTCAACGCCGTCAAGGAGATGGCGCTTCTGCTGGACGAGCAACAGTCCCGCGCAAAAAAATATTCGTTCTAGGCGTGAGGGCGACCGTCCCCCTCCGCGGGCCGAACACGGCGGTGCGAATCCCGAGGTTGCTCCGTTTCAACGGAAGACGGTGGCGCTATTCGGCGGCGCGAGCCCGAAGACTCACGTAAAGGAACAGCGCCAGCAGCACGACGAACAGCGCCCACAGTCCCGGGTGCAGGTAGAGAGCGCCGATGGCCGCCGCCCAGGCGCTCATCACCGAAAACCAGACGCGTAGCCGGGTCAGCACCACCGGTCACTCCAGGACGATCTCGCCGCTCTTGCCGCCGCTTTTGCGGGCCAGACGCACGGCATCGATCCGCATTCTCCGGTCGGCCGCTTTCGCCATGTCGTAGATGGTGAGGGCGGCGACGGCCACGGCGGTCATCGCCTCCATCTCCACGCCGGTCTTCCCTGTCGTGCGCACCGTGGCGGTGATCTCGACGGCGCTGTCGGCCTCGTTCAGCTCGAACTCGACGCGGATGTCGGTGATCAGCAACGGGTGGCACAGGGGTATCAGGTCCGGCGTCTTCTTGGCGGCCATCACGCCGGCGACCCGCGCGACTCCGAGAACGTCGCCTTTGCCGACCTGCCCCGAGCGGACCAGCTCCAGGGTCGCCGGCGCCATCAGCACACGGCCTCGGGCCACGGCGACGCGCTCGGTGTCGGCCTTGGCCGAGATGTCGACCATCCGGGCCCGCCCTTGCTCATCGAGGTGGGTCAACGACGGCGGGCCGTCGTCAGGGTCCGCCCTCTCCCCGTCGGACAGTGGAGCGCCGCCCGAGACGGTGAGCCTGGCCGCCTGAACGGCCAGCCGGTCGGCCTCCTCTTGCAGCGGGTGGCCCGCGTGTCCTTTGAGCCAGCGAAAGTCGACATCGCGCGGGCCAACCAACCGGTCCAGCTTGGCCCAAAGGTCTTTGTTGGCGTTGCGCTTCCAGCCTTTGGTCATCGTGTTGACCAGATACAGGCTGTCGCTGAAGACGGTGATCCGGGCGCCTGGGTCGGTGTGCGACAGCCCCTCGATGGCGGCCTGGACCTCCATGCGCTGGTTCGTGGTGCGCTGCCTGGGTCTGCCCGAATGGGCCGACCTCCGGCCGTCCTCCACCACGATGGCGGCCCACCCACCGGGGCCTGGGTTCCCGATGCACGCGCCGTCGGTGTAAATCTCGATCATTTCGGCATCCTCGCCGGGTCAGTCATACGTCCAACCATAAGGATAGAGGCGCTCCATGTCCTACAGGGTCTTCTAAGACCGCCGCAGCAACTCCTCGATGATGGCCTTGGCGCTCGCCATCGCCTTGCCTCGATGGCTGATCTCGTTCTTCTGCTCCATGGACAGCTCCGCCAAGCGCTTGCCCAGCTCCGGGAGGTCGAAGATCGGGTCGTAGCCGAATCCGCTGGCTCCGCGAGGCTCCCGGGCGATGACTCCTTCCAGGGTCCCCTCGGCGGTGCGAGCGGCCAAGTCGGGCGCGGCCAGGGCGATGACGCATCGAAAGCGCGCCTGCCGGCGTCCGTCGGGCACGGCCTCCATCTTGGCCAGCAGGAAGCGGTTGCGCTCCTCGGGCGAGGCCCCTTCACCGGCGTAGCGGGCCGACCGGGGCCCCGGCTCGCCGCCCAGGGCGTCGACCTCCAGGCCCGAGTCGTCGGCCAGCGTGAGGAGACCGGAGAGCCGGGCATACTCGGTGGCTTTGAGCACGGCGTTCTCCACGAGGGTCGCACCCGTCTC
>JACZVV010000036.1 GCA_022572465.1 Chloroflexota bacterium | reverse complement strand
GCCTTCGCGGCTCGATATGAATCACGTTATCGCTATGGGAATGCAACCCAGGCAGGGGGTTTGGCTCCGGGATAGTGTAATTGGGGCCGCCGCATACGGATATATTCAAACTGGCGTGCCAATGGTCGCCAAACTGGGCCCCACCGGATCCACCGCCGCTGGTGAGAAAGACGGCAAGGATCACGATCACGACGGTGGCGGCAACGCCGGCCGCCACCCAGGGCGTCGCGCTGGAGAGCGTCAAGCCGCTGCCGCCCGAGGCTCGACTCCCCCCTCGACCACGCCCACGGCCGCGACGCTGGCCCCGGCGTTCCGCGCGGCGGGCCGGCTGAGCAGCTTGCGCGGGCGGCTCTTCTCGCGGAGCCGGCTCCGCGGGTGGAGTTTCGTCGACCGGCGACGCCGCGCTCTCCGGCGCGCCTTCGGCCCGCTGCTCGCTCCGAGCAGCGTCCGACCGCCGGCGTCTCGCCGAGCCCCTTCCGCTTCTTCCCCGACGTTGTGGACTTTTAGGCATACGTGCTCTTTCTCTTTGATGCATCGCCGCCAATTAGGTTACCACTTCGCCACCTGATTGGGGAGCGTTTCCTACCCGCCGGGGTTTGCCGCGAGCATCGCCCGCCGGTCCTCTTCCCGCTCCTCGCGCCGAGCCTGTTCCTCACCCTTGTGGAACCACACGAACCCTGTGACGACCATCACGATCAACAGCATCATCACGCCGCCGACCCACATGGTGGCGCCGCCGGCCTGCTGGTCTCCCAGGGAAGTGAGCCCCCACAATCCGGGCGCGTCGACATAGGCAGAGTAGATCAGGTCTTTCCGTAAAGTGATGGCGGCGCCCAGCGCGATTATCTGGAATTCCGTGACGCCGATGAACAGCATTCGTATTGGGTAGGGCAGCATCGCCCGTAACGGACGGGGATCGATGAGGGTCCACCAGTAAAGCATGCCCGCGCCGAAGAATGTCAGGTGCTGAAGGATATGGAGGCCCTCGTTCCTCACGGCGGCGTCGTAGGCCCCGGGAAAGAAGTGCCAGAACCAGAGAGCGGCGACGAACAGCATCCACGCGACCACGGGGAACGTGAGCCCTCGATAACCGGTCCGCGCGATCCGGCTGCGCATCAGCGGTTTGACCACGTACTGGCGCACCGCTCGAGGCATCCCCAACAGCACCGGCGTCGTCGGCGCGCCCAACAGGATCAGCGGCGGAGCGATCATCATCAGGAGCAGGTGCTGGACCATGTGCATCAGGAACAGGTCGTCCTTCAGGGCTTCGATGGGAGAGCTCAGGGCAAGGAAGACCAGCGTGAGGCCCGTAAAGAAGAAATACGGTTGCCACGGCTTCATCAGGCGGGGTTGGGCCGTCCAGCGCCTCATCCCTCTGGCGTACAGGAAGCCGGGCAGGAGCACCGCCACCAGGATGGTGGGATCGAAGCTCCAGGCGGCGAGAAGGTCCCAGCCTTCGCCACGGCCGCCGCCAACGACGTGGGCTAGCACGTCCGGCAAGCCGCGCGACAGGCCGGTGTCACCTCTGGGCGCATCGGGTTACCGGTCGTCGTTTTTCTCGGCAAGGATGCCCCGCAGCTCGTCCATCTCGGCCTCGATCTCTCGCTGCCGCTGGGACATCAGGAACGTGTAGCCAAAGAGGCAAGCGATGACGATGGCAAACACGATGTACACGACGGTGATGCCGCTCATGCCGGATCAGTCCTCCACCGTGGCCAGCATCTCGTCCAGCTCCTCACGGGCCCGGTCGACTCGGATGCGGTGAATGAGCAGGTACGAGAACAAGGCCAGAAACGCGGCGATGGAGACAAACAGGGTGGTGGCCATCGCTTGCGGCATCCCCGCCGGTTCGGGGTGGATGCCCCGCCACAGGTAGACCGACGCGAAGACCAGCGGCACGTCGGCGAAGCCGATGATCCCCAGGACGGCTGCGAACCGGGCGACGCGCTCCTTATCCTGCGCGGCCTGGCGAAGCATCAGGTACGCGACGTAGATCAACCACAGGATGAACGTGAACGTCAGGCGGGGCTCCCATTGCCAGAACGTCCCCCACGTCGCCTGCCCCCACAGTCCGCCGCTTATGATGACCAGCGTGGTAAAGAACACCCCGATCTCGGCGCTGGAGCGGGCGACGACGTCGTAGACGATGCGCCGCTTCCACAGGTAGAGAATGCTGCTGACGAACACGATGACGAAGGCGATGTATGAGACGATGGCCATGGGCAGGTGCACGTAGAACACGCGCTGGGGATCGCCCTGGATCAGCTCCGTCGGGGCGTAGAGGAGCGCCATGCCCATGCTGACCGCGATCAGCACGAAGGCCACCAGGCCAAGCAAGTCCAGCGGCCGCAAGCGAATACTTGGGAATCTTTGGGGCGCCGCGGCGCGCCCGAGAACGCTCATGCCCTGCTCGCCAACCCTTCCATCAACCCCAGTCCTCGATCACGTACTCGAACACCAGAAACGAGACCACCAAATAGACAACGTCGAAAACGATCAGAAGGTTCACCCAGGCCCACGTCGCCGACCATGGCTCCCCGTCGATCAGCAGCCCCGTCGCCTTGACGCTGGCGATGATGAGAGGCAGGAGGATGGGAAGCAACAGGATCGGGAGCATCACCTCCCGGGCCCGAGTGTTGACCGCCATGGCGGCGAAGACCGTCCCAACGGCGGCGAATCCGATCGTCCCCAGTATTATGACGGCGACGATCCCAGGCTTCAAGATTGAAACGTCGAAAAACGACCCGAACACGGGCACCAGCACCACCTCGGCGGCGACGATGAACACAATGTTCGCCAGGAGCTTGGCGACGTAGATGGAGCTACGGTCCACCGGGCACAGCAGCAGCCCTTCCATCGACCCGCGCTCCCGCTCGTGGCTGAAAGACCGGCCCAGGCCCAAGGTGCCGGCGAACAGGATCGCCACCCACAGGACACCGGGAGCAACCAACGCCACGCTATCGGCCCGAAGCTCGAACGCGAAGTTGAACACGGTGAGCGACAGCACGCCGAAGACCAGCATGGAGACGAACGCATCCCGCGTCCGCAGCTCGATCAGCAGGTCCTTCCACAGCAGCGCGCCGACCTCGCGCAAGTAGCGATTGAGACCGTGGACCGTTCGCGCTACCACGCCCGGCGGCGCCACGACGGCTCCGCGAGCCGCGGGCTCGTCGATAGCCGCCGGGCTAAGCTGCTGCTCCATGACGCCAGTACAGCTCTTCCAACTGGGCGAGGTCCCGACCGTCGTTCCTCCCCTGGTAGGCCGCCCGTCCACGGGCCAGGATCATGAACCGATCGCAATGTTCGACGCCCAGCCGAAGGTTATGGGTGGTCAGGACGACCGTCCTTCGCCGGCCGCGCTCATCCTCCAGAAACTCGCCGATGCGGGCTGACATCTCCTGGTCCAGCCCGGTGTCGGGCTCGTCCAACAGCAACAGATCGGGATCGTGGAGGATGGCCCGCGCGATGGCCAGCCGCTGCTGCATGCCTCTCGAAAGGGTCCGCACCCGGTCGCGACGGCGGCGCTCCATGCCCACCCGGCGCAGGACATCGTCGACTCGCGGCTGAATTTCGGCCAGACCGAACATCCGCCCGTAGAACTGGAGGTTCTCCTCTGCCGTCAGGTCCTCGTAGAGGTACGGATGGTGGGCCACCACTCCTATGCGCCGCCGCAGCGACCGGCCGTTGTTCCGGTATTCCAACCCGTCGATGCTGACGCTGCCCTGCGACGGACGGGTGAGCCCGGCCAGGATTCGCAGCAACGTCGTCTTCCCGCTCCCATTGGGGCCGAAGACGGCCAATCGCTCGCCGGGCCAGACCTCCAGGTCGATGCCCCGCAAGGCGTTGGTCCTGCCGAACCGCTTGCCGACGCCCTCGAGCTTCACCGCGGGCACCGGTCCCACGCCGCCGTCGATCGTCACTGTCACTCTCCCGAATGCTCGCCGATCAGCATCAGCACGTCCGTCAAGCGGTTGCGTTGGGCGCGGCGAAGGCGCCCATACTCGTCGTCGGAGATGTTTCCGTCGTCCCGGGCCGCGTCAAGTCCGGCCAACGACGCCACCAGAGCCTCGCGCTCCCGCCCCAGATCGCCCAGGTCGGCGGCAACGCCAACTGGGGCCAACCGCTTCCGTTTGATCACTATAGCATAGGCGCCGACCGCGCCCATCATGATGGCCAGCAGCGCCAGGCCGGCGTACCGGAACGCCGAGTCCAGCCAGACGCTTCGGTTGCCGATCGCCGCGAATCGCGGCAGCTCCGTCAGGTCCAGCGTGAAGGTGTCGCCGGGCTCCAGCCTCCCTCGCGTCAGCAAGACCTGGGTCGTCTCGCCGACCTCCACGATACCTTGGAGCTCCAGCTCGGCGCTGGCGAGCCGCGGCCCGTCCTCGGGCACCAGCACCGTGATGTCGCGCACCGGGTAGAAGTACAGCTTCGTCAGCGTGGCCTCGGTCTCGGTGTACAGCAAGCCGTAGGCGTAGACCAGCTCCAGCTCGCCGGGCGGAAACGGCGTCTGGCCGATCATGCCACCCTGCCCCGCCACCACCCCTTCCGGGCCGAACCCGTGGCCGAGGCTCACGTCGACGGCCGCCGGCGGAAGAGGAATGCGTACCACTCCTCCTTCCCCGGGGTCGGTGAAGAGATTGCCGACATAAGTACGGTCGCTGCTATTGAAGAAAGTAACTACCTCCAAGATAGCAATAATCCCCCGCTCACTTTCGACCCGTGGAATGGCGACACTGGCTCGAACGATGCTGATCTCCGAGTCGGACGTCGTCGTCTCGAAGACCCGCACCTCGACCGCGCCGGGAGCGCCGGCCAGGTCCACCGCCGGCGACCGGTAGGCCACGTCCTGATAGCCCGCCTGGACGAAGTAACGAACGTCCGGGTCCACCTCGAGCCCTTCGAAGCGAAACCGCCCGTCGGCATCGGCACGGCCCAACGTCTCGCTCTCCTGCGTCATGCGCCGGAACTTCAGGAGGCTCAACGGCACAGGACCGGGATCGGCCCCACCGGGCGTTGCGTTGACGACGCGCCCCTCGATGACGCCGGTGTCCTGAGCAACGGCGCCGCCAGGCAGCAGCACTGCCACCGCCAGGGCCACCGGCAGGGCAATCAGCGCTAGACGTCTCATCCCTGCCCTGGCTCGACGGTCTCGACTCCCTGATCGCGATAGGCCGCGATCTCCTGGTCGATCTGAGCGTCCACTCCCGCCGCGCGCTGGTCCAGGGACTTGAGCACGGCCATGGCCTGCACCTCGTAGTCGGCCCGGAGCCGCTGGTACTCCTCGCCGGCCAGGTTGCCCAGCTTCCGGTCGAACTCCATCTCCGCCATGGCGCGGAACAGCGTCTCGCGGCGGTCGATCAGCTCCTGGACCGAGCCGTCCCGGCCCACGGCGTGACGTCTCCCGCCAGCTCCACGAAACAGGGGGTACAGCACGCCGGCCAGGGCCACCAGCGCGACGATGGCGGCGACGAGAGGGGCCATGTCAGCCGCCCCTCTCCTCCATCTCCTCCCGCAGCCGCTCCCGGTAGCGTTCGATCTCTCCATCGGCCAAACCCAGCGACGCCGGGGAGAGGACCGGTGCGTTCTTCCTCCGGCGGTTGCGCCACACCAACGTGTACACCAGACCGAGACCGACGGCGATGGCCGCCGGCGGCACCCACCACACGGCCGCGGCCAGGCCCGTCTTGGGCGGTTCGCGAAGGACGAAATCTCCGTAGACCGCCACGAAAAAGCTCATGATCTCTTTCTCGGACCGTCCGTCGGCCAGCATCTCTTGAATCTTGTCCCGCATCCCCTGGGCCACCGGCGACGGCGAGTCGGCCGCCGACGTCCCCTCGCACACCGGACACTGGAGCTTGTTGGCGATCCGTCGAACGTCTTCCCCTTCGCCATATGCGGAGACGCTCTCCTGACCCACGCCCAGCGACTGCGCCAACGCCAGCAGAAGGAGGGCCAGCATCGCCATCGACGCGACGCTTCGAGACAGGCCTCGTGCGCTTCCTACCATACCTACGCCTCGCTCACTGCGCCGTCCGGCGCCGGCCGCACCGGCGCCACCGCCCGCGCCGGCTGCCGCTGGGGCCACACGGCCACCAGCGTGCCGAAGACGAACAGGCCGCCGCCGATCCAGAGCCAGATCACCAGAGGGTTGACGAACATCAAAAACGTCGCCACCTCGTCGTCCCACGCGGCCAGCACCACGTACAGGTCCTCTCGAAGGTTGGAGCGTATCGCGATCCTGGAGGTCGGCTGGCTCTCCTGGCCGTCGTAGACGACCCGGCCCGGATGAACGACGTCGATCTGTTTGCCACCCCGAAACACGACCAGCGTCGCCTCGGTGACCGACGAGTCGTCGCCACGCCGCTGGTCGATGCCGCGGTAGGTCAGCGTGTAGTTGCCGATACTGGCCGATTCACCCACCGCCAGGGTCACGTCGAAATCCTTCTGATGCAGATTGACGCCGATGACGCCCAGGGCGATCAGCAGGATGCTCAGATGAACGATATAGCCGCCATAGCGTTGCCGGTTCCGCGAGACCAGGCCCACCAACGCCTGCGGATAGGCCTCGCGCGTGGCCCGGCGGCGAGCTCGGACGCCGCGGTAGTATTCCAGCATCACCACGCCGAAAACGAAGGCGCAGGCATCGACAGCGGCCAAGGTCCACAGGTTCGACACGTCCAGAACGGTCACCATCACGATGGCCCAGACGAAGGCGCCGGCCAGCGGCAAGCGGAAGTTCCGCCGGATGCTGTCCCACGACGCTTTTCGCCATGCAAGCAGGGGCCCGATGCCCATCAACACGAGCAGAGCCAGGAGGATCGGGCCGTTCACCTGTTGGTAGAAAGGCGGCCCCACGGTGATGCGAGAGCCGTCGAACGCCTCTGTCAGAAGCGGGAAGATGGTGCCCCAGAAGGTGGCGAAGGCCACCCCCACCAGGAGCACGTTGTTCAGGAGAAAGCCCGACTCCTTGGAGAGGATGGAGTCGAACCGCTGGGTTGAGGTGAGCAGATGCTGACGCTTGATGTACCAGAACAGCGACACGGCCACCACCACGCCGAGGAAGGACAGGAACGCCGGCCCCAGGGCCGAGGTCGCGAAGTTATGGACCGACGAAAGCAGGCCGCCGCGGACGACGAAGGTGCCGAAGATCGCCAACGAGAAGGTTATCAGGATCAGGAGCATGTTCCACTTCCTGAGCATGCCCCGCCGCTCCTCCACCATGATGGAGTGAAGAAAGGCCGTTCCGGTGAGCCACGGCAGGAGCGCGACGTTCTCCACCGGGTCCCAGCCCCAGTAGCCGCCCCAGCCCAGCACGTGATAGGCCCACCAAGCGCCCAAAAGCAGCCCTACGCCCAAGATGGCCCAGGCGGCCAAAACCCAAGGCCGGGCAGCCGCAAGCCATCGGCTATCGAGCCGTCCGCTCATCAGCGCTCCCATGGCGAAGGCGAAGGGGATGGTCCAGGCCATGAAGCCCATCAGCAGGAACGGCGGATGGATCAAGAAGCCGGGATCGCGCAGCAGCGCGTTAAGGCCCCGGCCGTCGGCGAGATCGAACGGCAGGCGTTCGAAGGGATTGGTCAAGAAGACCAGGATCACGAGGAAAAAAACCTGGACGAACATCATCGTCGCCATGGTATAGGGCATCACGTCGGGCAGACGCCGTCTGTTGAGCCACACCGCCAGGGCGGAGAAGACGGAAAGTCCCGTAGCCCATACCAGGAGAGAGCCGGCTTGGCCTCCGTAGATCGCGGCGGCGGTGAAGTACCACGGCTGGGCCAGCTTCGAGTTGCTGGCGACGAAATTGACGCCGAAGTCGTGATTGACGAAGGAGTAGGCCAGGACGGCCAGCGCCACCAGCATCAGCCCGGCCACCGCCATCACGGCGTTGCGGGCGCTGACTACCAGCTCGGGAGCGCCCAGCCGATGGCCCAGCGGCGCGGCCACCAGCACGTACGCCGCGGCCAGCAGAGCCAAGACCAGCGCCACGAATCCGATGTCGGATACCGCCATGGAGCGTTTCCTACGTCTCGTCCCCCGGGAGTTGATACGTCGCGCCCGCGTCCGGCGGGCTTTGCCCGGCGGCGCTCAACCGCCTTCGGCCTGCCTCGATTTGCGTCGCCGGCGACGCGAACGCACGCTCCCAGTCCCTATACGCTTGAAATGAACAGTTCACGAGGCGGGCCGCTCTCCGGCGAGTCATCGATCGTCGGTGTGGCGGGCCGGGGAACCAGCGCGCGTCTTCCATGGCCCAACGACGCTCAATAGCTTCGGTCTTCGACCGGCTCGTGGGGCTTGCCCGGCTCGGCGATGCGGAACTCCGGTGGGTGTTGCGCCAGAAGGTTCGTGGCATGGAAGACGCCCTCGGCTTGCCATCTCCCCTCGACGATGACGTCGACCTCTTCACCCGTGTCCATCGCTCCCTGAACGATGTCCGGCACCGGCCCGTTGTACCGAACGGGAATGCTGTTCGTCCGCTCGTTATGGTACATGATGAAGCTCACGTTGTTGGAGGCGTCTCGCTGCATACTCCCCTGTTGAATACGTCCGCCGACCCGAAAACGGTCGCCGAACGCCTCGGATCCCTCGGCCTTCAGCTCGTCGACGGTGACGTAATACGTCAGAGCGCCCCGAAGGCTCGTTCCCATCAACGCTCCAATGGCGATGACGACGACCAGGACGCCGATCAGGATCTTCTTATTGGACCGATGAAACCATCCCATCGGCCCCCCGGATTTTCTGACCTCGTCGCGCATGCGATCACTCTCCAACGCCGCTTACCGGATCAAATATCGGCAATGCCACTTTCATAGATGTGGACCATGAGCGCGGAAAGGAAGAATGCCACCAGCCCAAGGGCCACGATCAAACGAGAAGGGGAGAACAGCATGCCCCATCGAGACCGGCGCTTCGGGTCGTCGGCAAGGGACGGCTCGGCGACGGCGCCCGCGGCTGCGCGTCGCCGGGGCCGCACCCAACGTCCCAGTCGCGTGCCGAGGTTCCGAGCCAGCAGGAACATGGAGACCGCCGCCGCGATCTTGAGGCCCAGCACCGCGTAGTAGGCCGAGGTGATGGGCGCCGAAGAGAGCCGGTCGAACGTAATCACGACCCCGGTGACGATGAGGGCGATGATGGCCACGTCGACGACATCGCGGAACCCTCGATTGATGGTCATCTCGAAGCGTTCCCTGGTATCGCCGCCGTTGGAGCCGGACATTGCAGGACGCAGCACCAAGAGATAGAAAAGGCTTCCCCCCACCCAGACGACCGCGGCCACCACATGAACCCATCGGACCACCGCGCGGAGAAGATCGATACCGTCCAAGACCGCCCCTGAGTCGCCCGGGCGACTCTTTCCAGGCAACCGGCGCAGGACTATGTTACGGGTTTCACACACGACGGGTCAAGGGAAGCGACCTTCGCCTTTCCAACGGCTCAAACGATCCGATGAATCGAGGCCATCGAAGAAGCCGGAGGTGTCGGGGCGGAGGCCATCGTACTCGGTCATTTGGCGCCTTGCGTTTTCAGCCATGACGCTGAAACCTCCCTAGTGGTTCCGTCTTGCCCCTGCCGACAAGAGCTATCGACTCTGAACGACGATCGTTGATTGAATTCAGCTGCCTCCTGCTGAGCCACGAACGGGATTCCCGTCCAGGCGTGCTTTGTTGTCTCACACTAAAAACTACAGATGGCCGTGCAGCGTGTATTCATGGACACCCCCAAGTCCGTATATGGGGAACCCCGAAAATCGGTGGCGGCGCTTCCCTCATGGCGACGTGGGTCGAAGCACCCACCGACAGTGATAGAATGATGCGGGCGCCGCAATGACGCCCTGCCACGGAACGGAGGACGAAGTGCGGCTGCGTGAATTTCGCTGGAGCGACGTCGCGGCCTATGCGACCATCACTCAGGAGGCCCGGCAGGCCGACGGCGGCCACGGGGACTTCACCCGGCGGGACGCCGAAGAGTACCTCGGCCAGCCCAACCTGCGACCGGAGCGAGACTGCTTCCTCGCCGAGGTCGACGGGACGCCCGCGGGCTACGTCCTGGTCGTCCCCGAGCTCGTCATCGACCGGGCGATCATCGAGGGCGCCGTCGCCCCCGCCTATCGCCGGCGAGGCGTCGGCCGGATGCTGCTGGACCACGGCGTGGCCCACAGCCGTTCCCTTGGGGCGAAGCTGGCCCACGTCTCGGCCTCGTCGGCAGCGACCGCGGTCCGGCGTCTCTGCGAAGGGGCGGGCTTCGCCGAGGTGAACCGCCAGCTCCAGATGCGGCTCGATTTGCGAGACCTGGTGGCTGGCGAGAGCGCTCCAAGCCACGTCGTCCGTCACCTCCGCGAAGGGGAAGAGGCGCTGATCACCGACCTTCAGAACAAGGCGTTCGCCGGCTCCTGGGGCTTCGCCCCCAACGTGCCCGAAGAGCTACGCTACCGCCTGCGCATGAGCGGCTCCCGGCACGAGGACGCCCTGATCCTCGAGGTGGACGGCAAGCCTTCGGCCTATTGCTGGACGAAGATACAAACCCAAGGCGGCCAACGGGTCGGCCTCATCTGGATGATCGGCGTCGATCCGGAAATGCGGGGCCTCGGCCTGGGGCGGGCCATGCTGCTGGCCAGCGTCGACTATCTATCCCGGCAGGGCGCCGAATCGGTCGAGCTCGACGTGTACGCCGACAACGCCCCGGCGGTGGGCCTCTACGAGGCCACGGGCTTTCGCCGGCGAGGCGAGGTCGTCTTCTACGAGAAGCGGCTGTAGCACGAACGCCGGCGTGCTTCCGGCGAGGGAGCGGTCACGCGCAATCCGCCGACTGAAGCGCATCCAGCCGGCCGCCCAGCGCCCGGTCGTAGACCTCCAACAGCCGATCGGCGACCGACGCCCAGTCGAGGCCTCCCACCGAATCGCGGGCCGCCCGGCCCAGGTTCTCGCGCAACAGATCGTTGCCCAGGATCACCTCGAGCCGTTCGGTGTACGGCTCTGGACAGTGCCACGGGACGAGAAAGCCGGTCTCGCCATCGGCGATGGTGGCCTGGAGGCCACCGACCCGCGCCGCGATGACGGGCGTTCCACAGGCCATCGCCTCCAGCGCCACCATGCCGAAGGTCTCGTAGAACGATGGCGCCACGCACACGTCGGCGGCGTTATAGTACAGGGGCAGCGTGGACTGGGGGACTGGGCCGACGAACAGCAGGCGATCGAGGACGCCCAGCTCCATCGCCAACCGGCGCAGACGGGCCAGCTCCGCGTCGCCCTCGGAGCCGCCGACAATAACCATTCGCACGCTCTCGGACTCCTCCAGAGCGGCCACGGCCCGCAGCAGGACGTCCAGGCCCTTGATGCGTTCCATCCGGCCCACGAACAGGACGATCTTGTCCTCGTGGAGGCCCAGCTCTCGCCGCGCCCGTGCCTTCTCCATGGGCTTGAACAGGTCCCGGTCGTAGCCGCATGGGACGACGTGCGCTCGATCGGGGTCGGCGCCGTAGAGGCGGATGAGCTGCTCTCGTTCCTGTGGGCTGGCCAAGACGAGCCGGTCGGCAGAGCGCACCACCGCTTGCTCGGTGGCGATTCGATGCTCGGAATCGGGCTCGCCGGCCCGGACCAGGCGCTGCACCATCCCCAGGGTATGGAAGCTGGCGACCAACGGCACGCGCCATCGCCCGCGGAGCGAGAGCGCCACCGGCCCCGACAGCCAATAGTGACCGTGCACCAGGTCGTACCGCAGATGGTTCGCCTCGACGAACTCATGCAAATTCTTGGTGAACTCCGGCAACCGTTGGTGGAGAGACCGCTTGGTCTCGCTCAGCGGGCCGGCGGCCAGATGAATCACGCGGGCGTTCTCTCCCAGCTCCACGACCTGCGGGTCGTTGGGGTCGTGGGCTCGGGTGTAGATGTCGACACCCACGCCTCGACGGCCCAGCTCCTTGGCCGTCTCGCGGAGGAACACGTTCATGCCGCCGGTGTCTTTCTCGCCCAACCGGGCCACCGGACAGCCGTGGACACTTACGAACGCAGCCCTCAAGGATCGACTCCTCTCACGAATCGTGGCCGATTTCATGCCGTTGATTGTGATGCGCGAACGCCGGAGAGGGTGCTCCGAACGTGATCATCGACCGGAAACCTCGGCCGATGACTGGTCGAACCGCCTGTCTGTGCTCGATCAATGGCGCATCACGAGTCTGTACAGTTGAAAGTCTCGCGCCCCGATATGATACTTGTAGCTCTCCGCGCCACGCAAGAAATGGAACCGGCGCTTGCCCTGCTCGACGGCCTCTTTGAGGCACATCGCCTTGAGCAGCAACCCAACGCTCAACGACGCGTATTGGGTATTGTACCCGCTGTTGTACAGATACAGATCTCCTTCGTAGTCGAAGCACAGCGACGCGGCCACCTTTTCGCCGTCCAGCTCCAAAAAGTACAGACGCAGATAGCCTTCCGCAGCCATCGCTTCGGCCAGACGATAGAAAAACCGCTCCCTTGTCGCCGTGAGGAACTCGGCCTTCTCCGGTCGACTCGCCTTCAGCAGATCGAGGAAGACGGGCAGGTGCTCCGCCGGGTAACCGGTGCGGGCGACGTCGTAGCACGATACCTCGCCGGCCGCCGCCAGCCGCCGGAGCTTGCGCCGGAGCTCGTGCCGGTCTTTCTTGCCCAGGTTCTGAACGTACTCGTCCCAAGTAGACGTCACCGGAGCGAAGGGACTCACCTCATCCAGCGTCTGCTCGACCTGCCAGCCACGTTGGCGCGCCAGCGCCGGAAGCGCCTCCAGCGTCGACGAGCCTTCGGCCAGCCCATCGAGCTCCAGCGAGGTCCAGCCGGACCGCTCGGCTCGGTCCAACAGCGCGGTGAACACCTGGGACTCGGCGCCGTCGGACATGACAAAATCGTGGTGATCGCACACGTCGGAATAGGCGATGAACCGTACAGTCTCGTCCGAACGCATCAAGGGGGCGATGCCCCGCACATCTCCCCCTTTTCGAAAGGCCAGAAGCACCAGCTCTTCTTCGCTTCTACAGCTCTCCCACCAGGCCCGCTGCCACGCGGGCGTCGAGAAGACGGATCGCGACGCGGCCTTGGCCGCGAGCGCCTTCCACTCGACTGTCAGCGAGTCGAACGTCTCTTCCGTGACCTCCAACCTCAGCGCCTCTCGCTGATCAAAGATAGGAATTCCGCGCGGGTGACCTCGCTCTCCTGAAAGCAACCGCGCACCGCCGAGGTGATCATGGTCGCGCCCGGCTTCTTGGCGCCACGCATCGTGACGCACAGGTGCTCCGCTCGCACCACGACCCCGACGCCGGTGGGCTGCAAGGAGTTGGCCAAGGTCTCCGCGATCTGAGTCGTCAGACGCTCCTGGAGCTGAGGCCGCCGAGCGATAATGTCCACCGCGCGGGCGATCTTGCTGATGCCCACGATCCGGCCGTTCGGAAGATAGCCGACGTCCACCGACCCGTAAAAGGGAAGGAAATGGTGCTCGCACATGGAGTAGAACGGGATGTCCTTGAGAATGACCATCTCCTGATGGCCTTCCTCGAAACCTACGCTCAACACCTCGACGGGATCGGCCTCGATGCCCGAGAAAATCTCGCCGTACATCTCAGCGATGCGCCGCGGAGTCTCTTCCAAACCCTCGCGCCGAGGGTCGTCTCCAATAGCCGCGATGATCTCGGCTATCGCCGATTTGATCTTATCACCGTCCAACGCCTCTATCCTTTCCAGAAAAACGGGTTACCGTTGGTGACCCATCGAAGCCCGGCTGCGACAGTCACCTCTTGAGCCTAGCAGACCGGGACTGGCCCAACAACTGAGAGAGCAGGGTCATCCACTTCTCCGATGTCATCGAAGAACCTTGGAACAGCGCGACCTCATCAGTACCCAATCGCCAGCTCCACCGCCTCCAGCTCGCCCGCGACCTCCGACACGTCGGCCTCCACCTTGGTGGTAGCGGTCTCGGGGTCTTTGAGGCCCGTGCCGGTCACGACGCAGACGGCTACCTTGTCGGCCAAATCCGCGCCGCTCCTCGCCAGTTTCAGCAGCCCCGCCACCGGCGCGGCCGACGCCGGCTCGACGAAGATCCCTTCCTTTTGCGCCAGCAGCCGGTAGGCGTCGAGGATCTCGGCGTCGGTGACCATGTCGATGGCCCCGCTCGACTCATCCCTGGCGCTCACCGCGCTGCTCCAACTCGCTGGGTTGCCGATTCGAATGGCCGAGGCCACGGTCTTCGGGAACTCCACCGGCTTCCCCAGAACGATGGGGGCGGCGCCCTCGGCCTGAAAGCCCATCATGCGCGGGCGTTTCGAGGTCTTTCCAGCCTGATGGTACTCTTTGAATCCCATCCAGTAAGCGGTAATGTTGCCGGCGTTTCCCACCGGGATGCACAACAGGTCGGGGGCATCGCCCAGCACGTCGACGATCTCGAACGCCGCAGTTTTCTGGCCCGCGATCCTGTGGGGATTGACGGAGTTCACCAGCGTGATGGGGTGGCGATCGGCGAGCTGAAGAACGATCTCCAGCGCCCGGTCGAAGCTGCTGTCGACGGTGACCACCCGAGCCCCGCAGACCATCGCTTGGGCCAGCTTGCCCAGGGCCACGTCGCCCTTGGGCACCAGCACCACGCAACGGAGGTTCGCATGGGCGGCATAGGCCGCGGCCGACGCGCTGGTGTTGCCCGTGGAGGCACAGATGATGGCATCGCTCCCGGCCTCCATGGCCTTAGCGACCGCCACCACCATCCCACGGTCTTTGAACGAGCCCGTGGGGTTGCAGCCTTCGAGCTTGAAGTACAGCTCGCGACAGCCGATCTCCTGCTCGAGGGTCGCGGACCGGACGAGAGGCGTCGCCCCTTCGCCGAGAGAAATCATCGGTGTGGCGGCGGTGATGGGCAGACGTTCACGGTAGGTTGCGAGGACGCCTCGGGGGTTCGCCTGTGCCGTGCCAGCCATGCCTGAGTCTTCGTTCAAACCGTGGCAACGCCTCCATGACGGGGGAGATCCAAGGTTTATTGTACGATGGCGTGGGAACCGCGCGCCACTGTTGCTGGACCCAACGCGAGCCTCGATTCGCCGCGCGACGGCGACGGCCCGCCTACTGGAACAGGTTGGGTTGGCTGCCCCGGGACCTGGCCACCGCAGTGGCCGTGGCCGCGTCCTCGAACTTGGTCTTGGAGATGTCCTTGATCTGGGCCAGCGCCTTGTCGACCTTGACGTTGCTGAAGCAGTTGTCCTCTTGGGGACAGTAGCTGATATTGCTCTGGTCCCACTCGCGGCGGAGCCACGCCTCCAGAGCCCTGGTCTTGAGCGTCGTCAGCTTCTCCTCGATGACCTCTCGGACCGGCGCTCGCTCCGTCACCATCAGAAGCACGGTGCCGTCAACGGTGCTGAGGGGATCGCTCAGCTCGTTCAACGCCATCCCTCGAATCAGCAGATCGAAGGCTCCGCCGAAATCGCCGACGCCGACGAGCCCAAGGTCGCCACGCTTGGCGCGCAGGTCCGGGTCGATGGAGATCTCGGCGGACAGCTCTTCGAACCGGGCTCCGCTCTCCAGACGGTCGCGAGCCGCCCGGGCCGCGGCGCTGTCTTCCACGAGGATCGCCTGGAGCCGCGCCTGCTCATCGACTCGCGCCACCAGACGGACGACGTACCAACCTTCGTCCGTGAAGATTGGCAGGCTGGTCTCACCGATGTCCAAGCCGAAGAGCAGCAGGTCGTACTCCGTGAAGAACCGGCGGGGGGTCCATCCGACTTCGCCACCGCTGCTGCTGAGTTCGCCAGGGTTGCCGAGCTGTCGTGCGACCCGCGAGAAGGATTCCCCCTTCTGCAAACGCTGCTGGGCCTCATCGGCCCGTTGCAGGTCGTTGACCTGGATCATGTTGACGAAGACATGCGGCTGGAACCGGGGGATGTTGGCCCCGAGCTTGTCCCGGAGCTGATTGCGCAACAGATCCACGTGGACGATGTCGCGGTACTCCGACTTGGAGAGCTGAGTGATGGACAGGTGCCTTTTCAGCGCCTCGTCGAACTCCCGGTCGATCTCGGCCGCGCTGGCGCCGGCATCGCCGCTGTTTGGAACCAGGCGGCTGATCATTTCGGCCCGCACCTCTTCCTTGCTGGCGATCAGCCCCTCTCGCACCGACGCTTGGCGGACCAGCTCGTTTTCGGCCAACGCCTGCATCAGCTGATACGGCGCGATGCCGGCGTTGAACGTCCCGCCCAAGGACTCGGTGCCCAGCTTTTGGGATTGAAGGATCGAGACGAACTCCCGCCAGACGAACACGCGATCGTTCACGCGGAGAATCGGCTCGTCGCCCGGGCGCTTGACGGAGACATACCAGTTCACGAGGACGCCCACCAGCACGGCCATAAGAAAGACGCCGGCCAGGATGACGTAGCCTCGCGCGATGGTCCTAGGACCCTTGGGAGGCCGCCGTCGCCTGACAAGCTGGGGGGCCAGGCCCTCTTGGGGTGGCGCAGACGGTCGGCCCTGCTGTCTCCGACCGGATCGGCGTCGTTGTGCCAAAGCTCAACCTCGAGTTGGTGGGACTAACGGGTGGTACGGCGAGAGGCGCGGGGACGGATGCATCTTCTCGTCAGCCAGAACCGACTCCGCCCAAGAGCGACCGGCCTATCAGAAATTCCTGCGGCCGCCTACGTCGATGCCGGACTGGAGGATATGGT
Organism: Chloroflexota bacterium; assembly: GCA_022572465.1. Classification (GTDB taxonomy): domain Bacteria; phylum Chloroflexota; class Dehalococcoidia; order SHYB01; family SHYB01; genus JACZVV01. Next base: position 8,421 of record JACZVV010000036.1, on the reverse strand, counting down.
CCATCGAGAAGGGCAAGAGCGCCAGGTGCCGCGCGCGTTTCATCGCGTGGGCGAGCATCCGCTGGTGCCGAGCGCAGGTCCCCGTCTTGCGCCGGGGGTCGATTCGGGCCCGATCCGACAGGTAGCGTTTGAGCACGTCGACGCTTTTGTAATCGATGGCCGTTACATGGTCGACGCAGAAGGCGCAGACCTTGCGCCGGGGATAGTATCGCGGCCGGCCCCGCCGCTCGCGGCCACCGCCTCTCGGCGGCGGACGCGACCCGCCGGCGGGCCGGTCCTGGCCCCCGTACGGCGGCCTGGGTTGGGTAGAGCCGGCCGGCCTCTCGGCTGGCGGTCGGTTCGCCGGCGCCGGCGCTTGTTGCGCCGGTCCCTGCGGTCTCTCTGCGTCCTCTGCCATGGTTATCCTTTCGCTATACGCCAGCTAGAACGGCAAATCCTCGGCGTCCACACTGCCGCCCGCGCTGGCGGCCGGCTCCAGGCTCTCCTCCTCGCCACCTTGCTCGATAGGCTGCCGGTCCAGAAAGAGCACCTGGTTGGCGACGATCTCGTTGCTGAACCGGCGCACGCCGTCCTGCCCCTCCCATGACCTGCTGCGGAACCGCCCCTCGACGTAGGCCCGGCGTCCTTTGGTGAGGAACTGGCTGACTTGCTCGGCCAGCTTGTCCCAGGTCACCACGGTAAACCACTCGGTCTCCTGGCGGCGATCGCCATCGGCCGTGGTGTAGCTCCGGCTCGTCGCCAGCCGGAAGGTCGTCGTCGGATTACCGTTGGGCGTGTACCGCATTTCGGGATCGTTGCCCACGTTGCCGATGATCATAATCTTGTTGAGTCCAACCACGGCCTCCACCGTACCTTTCCGTGCCTAGCAGCGCCGGTAGGCGCCACACTCACGAATCGATTTTGACCAACAAGTGTCGAATCACGTCCTCCGAGATCTCCAGACTTGCCACCAACTCCTTGGTATGCTCGGGATCGAGCTTGAAGTTGGCCTGGACGTAGGTGGCTTCCTCGAAATCGTCGATATGATAGGCAAGACGCCGGCGTCCCCACGGGTTCACCTTCCCCACCTCGCCACCGCGGCCCGCGACGTACTCGGTTACCTTTGCCATAACGCCCGCCACGTCTTCGTCGGCCACCTGAGGACTGACTAGCAACACCAATTCGTAGTCACGCAATCGTTTTCACTCCTGACCAAAACCTGCAAAAACCAAACGATATTATAGCACGCGGCCTTGGCCCCGCCAAAGCAAGTTGTCACACGACGGCCACGGGCCAGCAACAGGGGCCGCGTTCAAAGCGCCCCGGCGCGCCACACGCGTCGCTAGGAGTCCAGCCCAGGCACCGGGTAGCTCGACGCCAACTCTCGCACCTCGTCCCGGACCCGCGCCAGCGCCAGCTCGTCGTCGATGTGCTCGATCACGGTCACGATCCATTCGGCGATCCTGACCATGTCGCCTCGCTGGAATCCGCGGCTGGTGACCGCCGGCGTTCCCAGACGCAGGCCGCTGGTGACCCGCGGCGGCCTCGTGTCGAAGGGTATTGCATTCCTGTTGGTGGTGATCGACACCGACTCCAACCGCTCCTCGGCTCGCTTGCCGGTGACGCCCGTCGACGTCAGATCGACCAGCACGAGGTGCGTGTCCGTGCCGCCCGAGACGACTCGAAGCCCCCGGCCCACCAGCTCGGCGGCCAAGACTCGCGCGTTGTCCACCACCGCTTGCTGGTAGTCCCGAAACTCGGGGCGCAGCGCCTCGCCGAAGGCCACCGCCTTGGCCGCGATCACGTGCATCATCGGCCCGCCCTGGGCGCGAGGGAACACGCCCTTGTCGATCTCGCCGGCCAGCTCGCTGGTGCAGAGCGCCATGCCCCCTCGGGGGCCGCGCAACGTCTTGTGGGTGGAGGTCGTGACGACATGGGCATGGGGCACCGGCGACGGGTGCAGACCCGCGGCGATGATGCCGGCAGGATGGGCCATATCGACCATCAATCGCGCGCCTACTTCGTCGGCGATAGCCCGGAACCGCGCGAAATCGATCTCGCGGGGATAGGCGGTCGCTCCCGCCACCAACAGCTTGGGCCGGTGCTCCCGGGCCAGCGACGCGATCTCCTCGTAGTCCAGCAGGTCCGTCTCCCGGTCGACGCTGTAAGCCACGAAGTTGTACATGCGGCCCGAGAAGTTGACCGGGCTGCCGTGTGTCAGGTGTCCGCCCTGGTCCAGCCGCATGCCCAGGACCGTATCGCCGTGGCTCAGCAGCGAGAAGTACACGCCCATGTTGGCCTGGGCCCCGCTGTGGGGCTGGACGTTGGCGTGCTCGGCGCCGAACAGCTCCTTGGCCCGATCGATCGCCAGCTGCTCGGCCATGTCGACGAACTGGCACCCGCTGTAGTAACGCTTGCCCGGGTACCCTTCGGCGTACTTGTTCGTCAGCAGCGAGCCCAAAGCCTCCAACACCGCTTTGCTGGCGTAGTTCTCCGAGGCGATGAGGACGATGTTCTGGCGCTGCCGTTCCTCCTCCAACTGGAGCACGCGAGCGATATCAGGGTCGTGATCTTGCAGCGTTTTCGTGCGCAACTCGGTACTTCCCTTCCCAGGGCCGACGAAGTGGGGGCGCGGCCTGATGGTGACCGCCTGGGCCGGAAATGCTGATGTGGCTCAGCCACCGGCTCAGTCACCTGCTACCTGCCGGCACCCGCGTCGGCCTGAAGTATTGCCGCGGCTCAGCCGCCCGAAATTACTGTAGGCGCGGCCGGGTCGCGTGTCAACGACGCTGCGCCCCGCCGCTTCCGTCGTTGCCTCCGATGCCGGCCCTTTGCTACACTTTCGCGGGCCTTCGGCCGGAAGGGTTTGGATGATGCGGCGCATCGCCATCACGGGCATCTCGGGATACATCGGCGCTCAGCTCCTGGATCGGCTCGTCGGTCACCCGGAGGTCGAGACCGTCGTCGGCATCGACACGAGACCGCCCCAGCGCCAGCCGCCCAAGCTGCGCTTCTACCTTCGCGACGTCACCCAGCCCATGGCCGACCTCTTCGCCCAGGAGCGGGTGGACACCGCCATCCATCTGGCGTTCATCGTGCGTCCATCACGCGACGATCGGGACACCCGCCGCGTGAACGTCGAAGGCACGCGGCGTTTCCTGGAGGCCGTCCTGGCCGGGAGCGTGGAGCACGTGCTGTACCTCAGCAGCGCCGCCGCCTACGGCGCCCATCCCGACAACCGGATACCTCTCCAGGAAGAGGCGATGCTGCGACCGAACCAACGGTTTCAGTACTCCAGGGACAAGGGCGCGACGGACCAGATGTTTCGAGAGTTCGCCGCATCCAACCCAGGAATCACCGTAACGATCCTTAGAGGCAGCGTGGTCCTGGGTCCCGGCGGGGCCGACGCCATCGGGAGCAAGGTGTTCCAGCCGGTCATGATTCGGGCGGCGGGCCACGACCCGGTGGTCCAGTACCTGCATGAGCAGGACCTGATCGACCTGCTGATCACGGCGTTGGAGAAACGCCCCGCCGGGGTGTACAACCTCGCCGGCGACGGAGTGATGCGTTACTCCGACGTCGCGCGTTTGGCCCGCCGCCCGATGGTCACGATACCCAAGGCGGTTCTGGGAGCGGTCATGGACGTCACCTGGGCGCTGCGCCTTCAGAGCCAGTCCAACTCGGCGGGGCTCGACTTCATCGCCTATCCGTGGGTCGTATCCAACCGTAAGTTCCAGCAGGCCACGGGCTTCTCCTACCGCTACTCGACGGAGGAGACGGTGCGCTCGTACCTGCAGGCGATGGGGCGGTGACCGGCCAGAGCCTCGGCCCTTGGGCCGGGAGCGGACCGAGACCTAACGGCATTCGTCGAAGAACTCGCGCACCACGCGGTTGAAGACCTGCGGCTGCTCGAAGTACACCGAGTGACCGGCCTCGGGGACTCGAACCAGCCGGGCGTTGGGAAACAGGCGGGACGCGGTCTCCACGCAGGGCGGCGGCGCGATCTGGTCCTCTTCACCGACGATGAACAGCACCGGTGCCGTCACCGAGGTCAGGTCCTCCGCCGTCGTGCCGGGGACGTTGTCCCGAAACAAGAAATTTTTTGGGCGATCGGGGTTCCGCGAGCGGATGAGCTTGTACAAGAACCCCAGGTGCGGGCGCTCCTCCCACACGCGGGCGGACATGGAGAGCAACAGCCGGTCTTTCGGGAGCCGCTCGCGTACCTCCCGCCGCATCTGGTCGAGCTCGGGCGTGCGAATGTTGGCCATCGTCGCGGCCATGACCATCGCCTTGACCCGATGGGGGTGACGTCTGGCGAAGTTCAGGACCGTGCGCCCGCCCATCGACTGTCCCACCAGGTAGGCCTCGTCGATGCCCAGATGGTCCAGCAGGCCGGCCAGGTCGTCGGCGAACGCCTCGGCGCCGGGCGCTTCCGGCGGCAGGCGGGACTCGGCGAAGCCACGCTGGTCGAAGACGACGGCTCGGAAGTCCCTGGCGAACTCGGGGACCTGCTGCCACCAGCTCATGTGATTGCCCCCGACGCCATGACAGAAGACCACGGCGGGGCCCTCGCCCTCCGCTTCGTAATGCAGCTCGATTCCGTTGACCGGCGCTTTCGGCATTCAGACCACCGCCAAGCTCTCGCGCTGGACTATACGGTGACGCTTGATAGCTGTCAAAAGCTCCCGTTGACGGAACCACTCCTCGCCGGTACGGTACGCCTGCTGGCCCATGAGTATGAGAATCGATGTCGCTCCCCACAGAGGCGCCCTTGCCCGGCGCAACCTCACGAAGTGGCGCACGGTGGTCATCGACGCCGTCCGCGCCTCGTCCACCATCGTCCAGGCCCTGGCCAGCGGAGCGGACCGGGTCATTCCGGTCGCGACGCTCGAAGAGGCGATGGCCTGCAAGCGGACGCTGGAGAGCGCCGGCGGGGCGAAGGGGCCTTCGCCCTTGCTGGGCGGCGAGCGAAGAGGACGGCGGCCTCCAAGGTTCGACCTGGGCAACTCGCCGGGAGAGTATACGGCGGACGTCGTCGGCGGAAGGACGATCGTTCTGACGACCACCAACGGCACCAGGGCGCTGCAAGCGAGCCGGGACGCCGGCGAGACGTTGGTCGGCGCGTTCCTCAACCTCCCGGCGCTGGCCGACTACCTGGCGCGGCAAGGCGGCGACGTGATGCTGGCCCCCGTTGGCCGGCAAGGACGGCCGGTGCTGGACGACATCGTGTGCGCCGGCATGTACGTCGACCGCCTGCTGGAGTTGGCCCCCGATTGCCAGGTCACTCCCGGCGCCTGGATGGCTTGCTTCGCGTACCGGGGATATCGGGGCCGGATCGTCGACGCTCTGCGCCAGTCGCCTTCGGGCGAGGCCCTGACGCGAATAGGGTTCGAGGCCGACCTGGTCTATTGCGCCCAGGTCGGTATTTGCGACGTCGTCCCGCGCTTGGCCAACGGCGAGATCCGGCGGGCGCAATCGTGAGACGCCGGCAGCAAGGGCTCCGGGGTCGCGCTTTTCCGATTTGACGGCGGCAGGCCGGAATCTCCGGTGCTCGCCGCCTCTAGGACTCCTTGAGCGGCCTGACCACCAGCAGCACCTCCACCCTCACTTCGTCTTGGACGGAAATAACGGGCCTGGCGGCCGGCACGGGTATTTGAAACTCCTCCCACGTGAAGGTCGTGCGGCCGAGGATGAAGACAACCTCGCCGTCGTCCCGCGCCTCGATTTCGAAGATCAGTGGCACCTCGATGCCCCGGATCTTGAGCTGGCCGGCAATCTCCCCGGTGGAGACCTCCCCCCGGACGAACTCCCCGGGCAGCGCGCTGATGACGTAGCTGGCGTCGAAGATGGTGAAGACCGCGATGGGGTCGTTGGGGAACATGCGGTTACGGACCCACGAGTCACGCAGGTTCTGGTCGCTGCTGAGCTGATGCAGATCTATCTCGATCACGGATGGCCGGCCGTCCATATAGACCTCCCCGGAGAGGGCCATCGTCCGCATCACGGCGTCGTTCGGAAGAGGCAGCCGTACGAGCCGCTCCCCCACGGTGAAGGTCGCCTCGGAGCCCTCGCCTACCAGGAACGTAACACCCTGGTAGGTCCCGATCTCGCGATCCGGATCGAAAGCCGGAGTCGCCGTTGGAGCAGGAGTGGGCGTCGGCGTGGCCGTTGGTGTCGGTACGGCCGTGACGGTGGCCGTCGGGGGCTGGGTGGCGGTTGGGATAGGCACGGCCGTGACGGTTGACACCGGGGGCTGGGTGGCCGTCGGCGCCGTCACGCCCGTGGCGGTTGGCGTCGGGGGCTGGGTGGCCGTCGGCGCCGGCGTGGACGACGTACAGGCAGCCAGCAGCGGAACGAGAAGGGCCGCGATGCCCACGAGCCATCCGCCCGCGGCCCGATTAAACTGCAGTCGCACTTTCATGTGTGCACCTCTAGGTCTCCGAGCGTTAGGTTCAATATCCTTGGCGACCCTTCCTCCAGTCGCACCTGGTAGCCCAAGCGATATGGCTGGGACGGGATCGACACGCTGGCCCGCGGGGGAAGCTCCAGCCTGCCGCTTTGTTCGTCGCCCCGGCCGGACAGGCCAACCCCTACGCCAATGGCGATCACCAGGACCGCGGCCGTGACCCACCACCGGCTCGCTATCCCCCACCGGGCGAGGATGACGGTCAGCACGCCGATCAGAGGAAAGACGATGGCGGCGAGCGGCACGGTGAACGAGACCATCCGGTCCAGCTGGGTCTCGCCGGCCACCGCGAAGAGGACGGCAAGGACAAACCCCAAGGCCCAGAGGACGGCGAAGATGAGCCAACGCCTCGCTCGATTGGCCAGAGCGCGCCAGAGAAGTCCGGCGACGACGCCGGCGATCACCGTGGCCACCATCACCGTGGCGCTGTTCAGCAAGGCGTCATCCGGCGAGCGCAGCGGAAGGGAGACGAGGGCCGCCACCACCGCCGCAATCGAACCGGCGATGACGCCCCCCCACACGGGCCATTCCCCCCGGTCCCGAACGTCCGCCCTGTGAGTTGACAGGGAGCTACCCATATCGCTCTCCGATTTTCGCAAACCGCTTCCGCCCGTCAGGCACGCAGCGACAGGCGGCATATGCATCCCGTATTCTTACAACGCTCCGGACGGTAAAAGGTTATCCCCCTGGGAATACCTCGGGCGCCGAAGCTCGAGTGGGCTTCATCGTCATCACCATGCCGGTTAGCCCCGAGACGGTGGCGCACATCTACAGCGGGCGCGGGACGGCGAAGCAGTGGATCAAAGAGGGCCAGTGCGCCCTGAACTGCCCCGCGCTCCGACTTCGTCGAGTCCCCTGACACGTCGGGGAGACCTCCGACTCGGGTCGAGAGCCTAGACGGGAATCGGGCCTCGATGGGAATCGGGGAGTCCCGATTCATCGGACTGTCGGGGCGGCCACGGGTTCATGGCCAACCAGGTGCGGTTGGCCGTGTGCCGGAGCCGGCGTTGCCGGACCGTGTCTACAAGCCTACGATTGACGTCGAGCGGTAGGAGAGGGTCGAAGTCGGGTTGGGGGGACGTTCAGGCCGGCGCTTTTGGGGTCAATCGTCCCTCAACGGCGTCCAGCGGCGTGTACACCGCGCAGCCCACCTGATCGTTGCGTCGAAGGAGTACGTTGGAGAAGGCCAGAATCTCACAACCAGGGTCGCGGCGGGCGGCCTGGAGGAGTAAAGCGGAGCCATAGAAGAGCGCTGCGGCGTGCGGCGTGACGCTGAACAGCGCTATACCAATCCCAATATTGACACAGTAGCCGAAGCCGCCGTAGGCCCGTAGCGGTTCCCTGGTGAGTCGCTGGCGAATGGCCATGACGAGCACAGACCCCGCCGGATAGGCAGCCAGCCCCAAGAACAGATCGAGCCATGCCAGTTCGGTGCGGGGCAAGCCGTGCATTACACCCCAATAGAGCGCCCCCAGGCCGCCGATCACCCGAGCAATCGTCCCTATCCAGCCGATCGTGCGTTTTCGTTCTTGCGTTGATTGAAGTTGCATCGCTGCCTCCCTATGCATACGCCAGAACCTCGGAGAACAACTGCTTCCCTAGCTCATAAGCCTCTTCCACGGTCAGAATCGCTATGTCCTCTCGGCCGGCAGCCCACCGCTCTGCTTCGTCACGGGAGGCGAAGAACAGGACCTGATGGCAGAAGTTGCCCCAGATCGCCTCGACCGAGCTTACATCGTGCTTCTTCGGATCTAATGCGACGATGGTCACCACTGCGTCAACGGGGTCGGATTGCTCAATCCCCTCCTGGCTCACCGTCAGGCGAACCTTCTCTTTCGACTCCGGCGAGTCAGACTCGATGACAACCCTTTGTTTCAGCAAGGGCGGAATGAACAGAGCGTCCCATGCACACCACGTCCGTAGCGAAGCTCCATTGACATAGAACCGGTGTGCCCAGTTCTCGTTCAGCGAAAGCC
>JACZVV010000035.1 GCA_022572465.1 Chloroflexota bacterium | reverse complement strand
GCTCTTCAGGTCGAGGATGACGCTCTTCTTCCCGCGGTTCCAGACCACGTAGGCGGGGTTGCGCCGGAACGGATCGCCGCCCGGAGGCTCCACCTTCACGACCTCGGCCCCGTAGTCGCTGAGCCCCATGGTGATCAGCGGGCCCGCGACTCCCCACGACAGGTCGATGACTTTCAGGCCCTCGAGGACTGCTGCCATTTCGGCTCCTCATGTCCGGTGTCGACGTGACCGGCGGTGTAGGCGTGACTGCTGGAAAAAGCTCCGCCCAACTATAGGGATGGCCCGAGGGAGGTGTCAATCGACGGGCGGGCGACCGATCGCCCACGAAGAGAGAGGCCGGGTCGCAACCCGGCCTCTCGTCCGTCGTCCGTCTCTCTCGGCTGGCGGTAGGCGGCGTGACGACTATATTCTTACCCTTTTTCGTCTTGCCGCCGCCGTTCAGCGGCCCGGCGGCAGCGCCGCCATCGCCTTCAGCCACAGCCGGTCTGAGCCCGTGCGACGGGATCACGACGGTCTACTATCGTTCCCTTATGACGGTTATAATACGGGTGATTCCGCCGGGAAGGCAGATGGAGTACGAGTACACCCTACCTCGATTTTGGCGGGGCCTCCCTCCCGACCTGCGGCTGAAGGACATGGATCTGGAAGGGGCCATGTGAACGTAGCCAGTAGCGGAGGTGCATGTTGAAAAGATTTGGCGCCTGGCTCCGAGATGACCGGGGTCCCAGCGGCGACATAGGCTCAGCGGGGCATCGCCGACGCCGGGCGTTGGCAATGTTTGTTGGTCTCCTCGTTGTCGTCCTCTTGACGGTGGCCGCCTGTGGCGGCGGGGATGAAGAGGCGAAACCCGAGCCCACGGCAACGCCCGCGTCCCAGGCCACGCCGACGCCCGGCGACAAAACCTTCGAGCTGCCCATCCCCGACTTCCCCATCACCGTCTACCAGGGAGAGGAGATCCTGGGAGGAAGCGAGATTGTCTTCTCCAGCCTCTTCGCGCAGGGGAAGCCGGTGGTGCTGAATTTCTGGGCCGGGCTCTGTCCCCCGTGTCGCGCCGAGATGCCTGACCTGCAGGAGGTCTACGACGAGTACAAAGACAAGGTCCTGCTGTTCGGAGCGGACGTCGGGGTCTTCAACCAGCTCGGCTCTCAGGAAGATGGCCGTGCCCTGCTCCGGGAGCTGAACGTCAGCTACCCCGCTGGGGCCGCAACCACCAACGTGGTTAGAAGCTACCGGGTCTTCAGCATGCCGACGACCTTGTTTATCACGCCCAGCGGGGAGATCGACAGCCGGTGGAACGGCCTTCTCAACCGGGAAAAAATGGGGGAGCTCATCGAAGAGCTGCTGGAAGCCAGCGCCTAGCCCCCGGCCAGAACCCCTACCGAGCGGGGCCCTTTACAGAACAAGGCGGCGCAATCGCGCCGCCTTGTTCTGTTTGCCTGCCGAAGTCCCGGGCGGTCTTTACCCCATCCCCTGGTAGATCTTGGTATCCGGCTTGAACGCCCCCCAAGCGAACCAGAAGTGGTCGCCGTGGACAAAGCGAGTCAGGCTTTTCCCGTTGAGCGGGCCTTCGGTCGCCTCGCCCAGGATATTCCAAACGCTTCCCGTCTCGTTGTCCACGAACGTATCCCCCTCGGCGCGGAAGGTGAGTTTCCGGTCATCTACCCGGGGATCGAAGACCCCGGTCGCCCCGATGTCCCGGGAGTCTCTGATGGACCGGCGGTCGAGAGCGGAAGTGGTCCCTGCCTTGAAGAAGACCACCACGTCCCGGTCGCCCACCTTGTAGTTGACCACCCGTTCCTTCTCCAGGATCGAGAAGGGGAAGGCCGCATCCACCTCGCCGATGGTCACCGCCGCCACCCGCTCCTTGGGGGGAAGGCGGCCATCCGTGTCCTGACGGAAAAGGAAGGGAGGATTATCGACTCGGTCATAGCCCCCATAGGGGTTTTCACCATAGGAGCGGCTGAATCCCGTGTCCCGAGAGAGCACCTTGCCGTCTGGATTGGCGGCTTTGAAGTCCTCCCAGGAGACGATGGCGGCCGGGAGGATGGTGAGCCTCTTGCCCGTCAGCTTTCCAACAATCGCCTCGCCGCCGAACTGCTGCCACCAGGACTCGGTCTGCCGGTCCCACATGACCAGGTCACTGAAGCGCAGCTTGCCGCTCGTTCCGAAGTCGTAGACGACGCCGTCCAGCGTGCTTTGGAAGACAATGGCCGAGTTGCAGAGCGGGCAGAACGTCACCGCCACGGGCTCGCCGCCTACGACGTCATTCACAATCTCGTGCCAGATGAGGATCTGGAGGGGATAGGCCCTGACATCCCCGTTGAGCTCGAAGATGATGACCGGCTCCAGGCTGCCCAGCCACTTATCCGCCTCTTCAAAGGTCGTGAACTTCGGCCTGTCTATCGGCGGAATGCCGTCGCGGGGAGGGCCGCCCGAAAAGATCTCGGAGTAGGGAACGCTGTGGAGGCTGAAGTCGGTCTCCCATCCTGCCGTGGAGATGCCGGCCCGCCTCAGCGCCGCCCGGTAGTCCGGGTCAGGTGTGATGGCCCCAGCGCGAGGCGCGGGGCTCTCCGATAGCGCCCCCGGCGCCTCATGCGGTGGAGTTGGGGTGGGGGTAGCCGCCGGCCTCAGGGTCACCTCCGCTGGAGACGGAGGCTCCTCCGGGCCGGAGTCCCCCGCCAGGGCTATCGCTGTAACGGCTCCCAATATCGCCGCCAGGCCCAGGGCGACTGACGGGATCAGCAGATTCTTGTTCCGAATCATGGGCTTTCCCCCTTCTTCATGTTGTTGTGCGTCAAGACACGCTGCCTCTCAGGCAGCCGGAAGCCACTGACCGCTTCCAGCCTGCCCCTACAGCAGCCCTCCGATGGTTAGCCAATAGAAGACGATGTAGGAGCCGGCCACGACCATCAGCACGGCGCTGGCCGGCTGAATGAAGCGCAGGGTCTTTCTCAAGCCGCCGATCATAGCGCCTTTGAACACCGCCATGCCGAGCGTCAGGACCGTGATGACCAGCCCCATGCCCAGGCCGTACAGAACGAGCTGACCCACGGCTGTCGGGACGTCCGACACGGCTAGGCTGGTGCCCACGACCGCCAGGAAGATGGGCAGGGTGCAGCTCAGCGACGCCGTGCCGTAGCTCAACCCGAACAGGAAGAACCCTTTGGTGCTCACCTCGCCCGGATTCCCGATGCGCGCGGCGGCTCGGCCGGCCAGGCTGGTGTAGACCTTGCCCCCTGCGAGAAGCCACGACCCCACGAGCGCCAGCAGGATCCCGACGCTGAAGCCTATCCATGGAATGAAGTCCACGACGCCCCGGGCCCCGCCGCCGATGATCAGCCCCGCCACGCCAAAGAGCAGAATGAATCCGAGGGTGACCACCCCTCCCACGTACAGCGCGCCGCCCATGCGGCGGACCGGATGCGCCTGCATCGCCTGTTCGCTGTTGGAGCCCAGATAGAGCCCCAGGTAGGCAGGGAGCATGGCGAAACCGCAAGGGTTCACGGCCGACACCATCCCCGCGATGAAGGCGAAGCCCAGCGGGGCCAGGATCCCAATGTCTCCGAGGAAGGTGCTCGAACTGCCGGAAAGGGACTCGACGAACCCGTTGGCGCCGCCCGTCGAGCCGTCCCCACCCAGGATAAGGCCCGAGATAAGGGCGGCGGCCAGCGACAGGAGTCCGGCCAGAAAAAGGAGAAGAGGGACCCGCGGACGAAGTGCGTTCAGGGGAGCACGTATCGTTGACGCTGTGACCATGTTCTTCCTTTCGGTGCTTGCCCGTTCGCATTCGCTCCGAGCTTCAGTAATTAAGATGCAGTCATGTGTCCTTTGGATGCCGTGAAACCCGTTCCTCAACGCTAAAAGGGAGGCAGCGACAGGAGTGATCCCGGCCTCGGCAGTCGATAGGCGACCGAGGATACGGCAGCCGCAATTGACTCCATGAGTCGGGGACAGTTCCAAAGTTTTGACTCACGGGCTCATCCCACGCCGCGCGTCATCCACGCGCCGCGAGCCGGGGGGACGCCATGCTATCATGCGCCTGCGATAGCGCACGATAAAAGCCTCACGGGAGGGCCTGCCCCATGGCGTACGACCTACTGATCAAGAGCGGGCGCATCATCGACGGCTCGGGCCGGCCGGCCTACACCGGCGACCTCGCCATCCAGGACGGCCGCATCGCCGAGATCGGCAAGCTCGACGGCAGCGCCCGGCGCGTCATCGACGCCGATGGCCTGGCCGTCTGCCCCGGCTTCATCGACATCCACACCCACTACGACGCCCAGGTGCTGTGGGACCCCTTGTTCAGTCCGTCGTCCTGGAACGGCGTCACCACCTGCATCATGGGCAACTGCGGCTTCACCATCGCGCCCTGCAAGCCCGAGGACCGTGACTATCTGATGCACATGCTGGCGCGAGTGGAGGGGATGTCGCTGGAGGCGCTCCAGGCAGGCCCCGAGTGGGACTGGGTCAGCACCGGCGAGTACATAGACGCCGTCGACAAGCCGCTGGCCATCAACGTCGGCTGCCTCGTGGGCCACTCGGCGGTGCGCTACTACGTCATGGGCGAGGCGTCGCTGGAGCGCGAGGCTACCGCCGACGAGCTGGGCCGGATGAAGGACCTGCTCCGCCAGGGCATGGCCGCCGGCGCGGTGGGCTTCAGCACGTCCAAGGCCCGGACGCACGTCGATTGGAGCGGGAACCCGATTCCCAGCCGCTTCTCCACCCACCAGGAGGTCCACGAGCTGGTCCAGGTGCTCGGCGAGTTCAACTTCGGCAGCGTGGAGATGACCCCCGGCAGCCTGCCCGGCATCGACGACGAGGAGCGCGAGGCGATGATCCGCATGTCGCGCGACTCGGGCCGCTTCCTGAACTGGAACGAGCTGTTTCAATCGCCGGCCGCGCCCGATGCGTGGCGTGGGGTCCTGGACTTTCTCGCCTCGGCCTCTCGCCAGGGGGCTCGGATCTTCGGCATCTGCGCCTGTCAGCCCACCACTCAAGACTGGGACCTGCTGGACAACAACCTGCTGCTGCTCACGCTCCCCGAGTGGAACGAGGTGCTCACCAAACCCATCCAGGAGAAGCTGCGGCTGCTGGCCGACCCGGCCTATCGCGACCGTATCCGTGCCGGCATCGACCGGGGCTGGGATCAGGGGCCGCCGCCGCTCAAGTGGGACATCGGACTCGTGGCCGAGCCCAAGCGCCCGGAGAACCAGCGCTTCGCCGGCATCGGTCTGCGCGAGCTTGGCGCATCGCAGGGCAAGCATCCCCTGGACGCCATGCTGGACCTGGCGGTGGCCGAGGGCCTGCGGACGGGGTTCGCGTTCAAAGCCAGCCGCAACCTCGACGACGACGCGGTGGCGGAGATCATGCGAAGCCCGTACACCATCCTGGGCATCTCCGATGCCGGGGCCCACGTCAACATGCTCTCCGGCGCCGAGTACTCCACCCACGTGCTGGGGCACTGGGTGCGCGAGCGAGGAGTCCTCTCGCTGGAGGATGCCGTGAAGAAGCTCACCTTCATGCCGGCCTCCCTCCTGGGGTTTACCGACCGGGGGCTGCTCTCCCCCGGCATGGCCGCCGACGTGCTGGTGTTCGATCCCGAAACGGTGCGCCCGCTGCCCAAGGAGAAGGCCTTCGACCTGCCCAACGGCGACGAGCGCATCATCGTCCGGTCGCAGGGGATACACCACACCATCGTCAACGGGCAGCCGGTCATGGAGGACGGGCGGCACACCGAGGCGTTTCCCGGGCGGGTGATCCGCAGCACCGACTATGTGAGCGTGCCCTGACGCTCACGGTGGCTGAGCCACATCAACTATCCCTCCGGTGGCTGAGCCACATCAGCTTCCCCTCCGTCGTAAAGCGATCGGTACCGGGAAGCCATTCCGAAAATGCTGCCGCCAGATTGGGATCGCCCTCTCCCTCGAAGGGACAGAGAGTTTCGGAAGAGTCTCTGGGAAGGACGAGGGTGAGGCAGCGTTCCGTGAGAGAGACTCAGCGCGCCCGATCGCGGCGACCTCAGTTGGCGGAGAACTGATCGCCCTCCGACCGCTCCTGCCGGAGAAAGGCCTCCAGGTCGTCCACCACCGCCTCGGGGTTCGGAAGCTCGCCGCCCTGCTCGATGGCGTTGTCGAACTGCCGCTCGAGCCGCTTGACGTAGGCGCTGACCTCGACGCTGGATGAGATCGCCTTCGTCACCTCGGTCTCGAACGTCCGCGCCCGCTCCTCCACCTCTTCCAGGGGTACCGTAAGGCCCAACATCTGATTCAGCCGGCTGACCAGCGCCTTGACCACTTTGTCGTTGGGTCGCCGCTGCACGTAATGGGGCGCGTGGCCCCACAGGCTCAGGCAGTCCAGCCCCCGTTTCGTGCAAGCGTCGGCGAACACCGACGTGATGCCTACCGGACCCTGATAGCCGCTGCCCATGAGCCGCAGCCCACCCAGACGGTCCTTGATCTCGTCCTTGTTGGCGTTGCCGGAGATCAGCGAGTCCCGCGTGTGAGGCACCGCATCCGCCAGGCTCCCCAGCGTGACGACGGTTTCGACGCCGTACCGGTCGATGACGCTCATCATCGTTTCGATGTAGGTGCGCCACTTGAGGCTGGGCTCGGTGCCCAGGAAAAAAATAAAATCCGTCTCCGTCTCCGGGTTGAACCAATAGAAGAGCTCGTTGGTGGGCCAGCGAATCACCCGTTGGCCATGGTCATCGTTGTAGGCGTTAGGCCGGACTGCGGTGAAATCGTAGAACTCCTCGGGGTCGATCTCGACGAACCGCTTGGCTTGGAGCTGTTTGACCAGGTAACGAATCGAGCGCGACGCTCCCTCTTGGGCGTCCAACCAGCCGATGAACGCGCCGACCCAGGTGGGCTTGCGCAGCTCCGGCTCCTCCAGGTACTTCAGATGGTCCACCGTCGTGCCTCGTATCAGCGTTTGACCGTGAGTCTAGCACCCGTCACAGAGGCTTACAAGCGAGCCAACGCCTCGTGAGAGCCTTGACGCGGAGCGCTGCCCCGACGCCCCGTTGGAATCTGGCACCGTCTGCTACCTTCCGAGCCAGCGAGGCGGCCGCTTCTCCAGGAAGGCTTTGCCTCCCTCGGCCAGGTCTTGGGTGCGCCCGCAAATGGTGTTGACGTACAGCTCGTACTCGAACGCCGACAGGACGTCGTCCTCCATGCGGCGGCGCAGAGCGCGCTTGGCCATGCGGAGGGCGACGGGCGCCTGCTGCACGATCTCCTGGGCCATGCGCATGGCCTCGGCGTCCACCTGGTCGATCGGCACGACGCGGTTCACCAGGCCCAGCCTCTCCGCCTCGGCGGCGTCGACGGTCCTGGCGGTGAAGGCCAGCTCGCAGGCCTTGGCGTAGCCCACCGACTGCACCAGGAAGTAGGAGGTGCCCGAATCGGGAGCCAGACCGCGCTTGGTGAACACGGCCGAGAGCTGCGCGTCGTCCGCCGCGATTCGAATGTCGCAGGCGAGAGCGATACCCAGGCCGCCGCCGAAGGCGTGTCCTCGAACGGCCGCGATCGTCGGCTTCTCCAGGGCGAACAACCGGTAGGCGCTCCAACCGATGTGGCCGTTGCGATTGACGCCCCGCTCGACCGCGCCCTCCCCGGTGCCGCTGGCGTGCTCGACCAGGTAGCTCAGGTCGACGCCGGCGCAGAAGCTCTTCCCCACCGCTTTGACGACCACGACCCACACCTCGTCGTCGCCGCCGGCCCGGTCGACGGCCGCCTCGATGGCCATGGCCATCTCCTCGTCGATGGCGTTGCGGATCTCAGGCCGGTTGAGCGTAATCGTGGCGATATGCCCTTCCTTCTCGTAAAGCACGCTCGTCGATTCCATTGTCTCCTCCTGCCGCCGCCATCGGCGCACGTCTCGAGCCAGCGATCGGTCGTGTCGGGCCCGGCCCATTGTAGGCCAACGGGTCCACCGGCGGAAGGTCGGCGCTTCAGTGGTTGAAGGCCACGCGCTCCTCTGCAACAATATGGCGGCTTCGCGGTATTCCCCACATCCTGGTTTCTTGGAGGACGGCAGCATGGGCGAGCTGGACGGGAAAGTGGCAATCATCACCGGCGCGGGCAGGCTTCGCGGCATCGGCCGGGCAACGGCATTGGCCCTGGCTGAGATGGGGGCCGACATCGTCCCCACCGGCACGGGACGTTCGCCCGAGAGCTATCCGCCCGATGAGCGGGAGGCGGGCTGGCGAGACATCGAGAGCACCGCCGAGCAGGTGCGCGGCGTCGGCCGCAGGGCGCTGCCCGTGGTGGGCGACGTCAGCAAGTCGGAGGACGTCGCTCGAATGGTGAAGGCGACGCTGGACGAGTTCGGGCGCATCGACATCCTGGTGAACAACGCCGCGTTCCGCCGGGGAGAGGACCGGGTGACGGTGGACAAGCTGGACGAGGAGGTCTGGCGGCGAGTGCTGGACGTCAAGGTCACGGGGGCCTTTCTCTTCTCCAAGGCCGTCGCTTCCATCATGATCCAGCAAGGGGACGGCGGCCGCATCGTCAACATCTCGTCCATCGGCGGCAAGCGCGGCGCCGCCGAGGTGCCGGCCTACTGCACGGCCAACTTCGCTCTCCAGGGCTTCACGCAAGTCCTGGCGCAGTGGCTGGCGCCCCACGCGATTAGCTGCAACGCGATCTGCCCGGGAGTGACCGACACGTCGCGCATGGACGACCTGGGCTATCCCAGGGCCGAGACCTGGGAGCGCATGCTCCAACGCATCCCCATGAAACGCGCGGCCACCGACGCCGAGATCGCCGGCGTCATCGGGTTCCTCTGCTCGCGCGCCGGGGAGTACATCACGGGCCAATCCCTCAACGTCGATGGCGGCATGGTGATGTGGTAGCGCGGGAACGCACGGCGGGCGATTGGGAATCACCAGGTTTGACCCGGCGCCCTGCCACGTGCTACACTTGTGAAAAGATGTACAACGCGATCTCCCGGCGGACCTCATGAAGGCCGTACCACGCTTCCTGTCCGCCCTCTTCGAACGCCCGTCCAAGGCACCCGTCGAGGCTCGAACCACCGACCAATCGGCCGTCCTCGACACTCCTTCGCCCGCCAACGCTCAGCCCGCCAACGC
Source organism: Chloroflexota bacterium (assembly GCA_022572465.1). Taxonomy (GTDB): domain Bacteria; phylum Chloroflexota; class Dehalococcoidia; order SHYB01; family SHYB01; genus JACZVV01. The sequence continues at coordinate 16,295 of JACZVV010000035.1, read as the reverse complement.
TCAGCCCGCCAACGCTCAGCCCGCCAACGCTCAGCCCGATACGGCGCCGCCTCGCCGCCGACGGCGGGGCCGAGGCCGAGGCAACGGCCGCTCCGGCCCCCCCACGAACGGCCGCCCTCATTCCGGCCCTGGCCAGGACGAGCGCGCGGTCCTGGCCCCGCCCCAACCCGGGTCGGGGGCAGTCTCGACGGAGATCGGCCCACAGCCCCGGGACCGGCGGTTCGGCCAGCTGATGGTCTCAGCGCCCGTCTCCCGCGCCCTGAGCGATCTGGGGTACGTCACCCCGACTCCCATCCAGGACCTGGCGGTGCCGCGAATGCTCTCGGGCATCGACATGGTCGGCCAGGCCCAGACCGGCACCGGCAAGACGGCGGCCTTCGGCATCCCCATCGCCGAGGCGGTCGACGGGCGCACCAACGACGTCCAGGCCATCGTGCTGGTGCCCACGCGCGAGCTGGCCCAGCAGGTCGCGAACGAGATCGCCCAAATCGCCAAGCATCGCGGCATCAACGTGACGGCCATCTATGGCGGCCAGCCGATCAAGCGCCAGCTCGATGCCCTCGAGCGAGGCGTGCACGTCGTCGTCGGGACTCCCGGCAGGGTCATCGACCACCTGGACCGGCGCACGCTGGACCTCGCCCGCGTGCGCATCGCCGTCCTCGATGAGGCCGACCAGATGCTGGACATCGGTTTCTTTCCGGACATTCGGCGCATCCTGCAGCATACGCCGCGCTCTCGCCAGACGGTCCTCTTCACCGCCACGGCGCCGACCCAAATCCGGCGCTTGATCTACTCCTATCTCAACGAGCCCGAATGGATCCAGGTCGGCCAGGTGGAGGAGCCCGTCGACGAAGTGCAGCAGCTTTTCTGCGAAGTGGCCGAGCGAGACAAGCAAGCGGCGATGATGGAGGTGCTGCGGACAAAAGAGTACGACCAGGCTCTGATCTTTCGCCGGACGCAAATCGGTGTCGACAAGCTGGTCTCGTTCCTCGTCCGGCGCGGCTTCGCTATCGATGGGATCCACGGCTCGATGCCCCAGGGCAAGCGCGACTCGGTGATGCGGGCCTTCCGCCAGGGCACCCTCAAGCTGCTGGTCGCCACCAACCTGGCATCGAGGGGACTCGACATCCCCGCCGTCTCCACCGTGATCAGCTACGACATGCCGGACAACGTCGAGGAGTACCTCCACCGCATCGGCCGGACCGCCCGCATGGGCCGCCCCGGCACCGCCGTCACCTTCGTCGGCGAGTGGGACTTCGACGCCTTCGAAGCCATCAAGCGGCAGGTGGGCGAAGAGAGCCTGGAGAAGCTCGAGCTCTCGATCTACGACAAGTACCTCGCCTGACCGCTCGCACCAAACTCCTCCCCTCTTCCCGGCCCTTCCCTTTTCCATCTCTCCCAGTCCTTCGCCCCTCGCTCCTCCTCTCCTTGACAGCCGAAACCGGCGTGGCGAGAATAGCGCCTAGTCTCATGCCCGTTCCGAGGAGGTCGCCGTGCCCCAATCCGAACGTTCGCAACCCAAAGGGTTTCTGTTCGACGTCCGCGTCCTGGAACTGGCCGACGAGCGGGGCGAGTTCTGCGGCAAGCTCCTCGCCGGCGCCGGCGCCGAGGTGGTCAAGGTGGAGCCGCCCGGAGGCAACCGCACCCGTGCCATCGGCCCGTTCTACGAGGACATCGACAACCCGGAGCGCAGCCTTCATTTCTGGCACTACAACTTCGGCAAGCGCGGCATCACGCTGGACATCACCAAGCCCGAGGGCCAGCGGGTGCTGAAAGAGCTTGCGCCCCGTTTCGACGTCGTGCTGGAGACGTACGCGCCTGGCTACCTGGCCGGGTTGGGCCTTGGCTACGAAGATCTCAAAGCGCTGAACCCGGGAGTGATCATGGCCTCCATCACCCCCTTCGGCCAGACGGGGCCATGGCGCGATTGGAAGGCCACCGACCTGGTGCACCTGGCCCTGGGCGGCGTGATGATGAACTGCGGCTACGACCCGATGCCCGACGGCGAGTACGACACCCCACCCATCGCACCGCAGATGTGGCACGCCAGCCACATCGTCGGAAACTACACCTACATGTCGATCGTCGCCGCGCTGCTGTTTCGAGAGCAGTCCGGCATCGGGCAGCACCTGGACGCGTCCATCCACCACGCCGTCAACACCTGCACCGAGATGGACATCCCATACTTTACCTACAACCGCAAGGCCCTCCTCCGGCAGACCGGACGCCATGCGGGAGCGGCGATCGGGACAAACCCCCAGGCCCTCACCAAAGACGGACGACTGGTCTGGTGCTCGGGAGGCCTCGGCGGCACGCCGGCACCCGTCATCGAGATGCTGGACAAGCATGGCATGGCCGACGATCTCACCGACCCGAAGTACAAAGAGCCAGAGCATTTCCGCAGCCCGGCCGGCGTCCGGCACATCAGCGCGGTGACCAAGCGCTGGGTCCAGAGCCGCAAGTGGGACGCCGATCTGTGGAAGGAGGGGCAGCGCTACGGCCAGCACTGGGCCCCCATTCGCAAACCGGAAGAGAACGCCGACGACCCTCACTGGCTGGAGCGCAAGACGTTCACCCAGGTCCGCCACGAAGAGATCGGCCGCACCCTGACCTATAACGGCGCGCCGTGGCTCTCCGAGACCACTCCCTGGCGCACCGGCCCTCGCGCGCCCCATCTCGGCGAGCACACCGACCAGGTCCTGGGACAAGAGCTGGGCATCCCCCAGGCCCGCCTCGACGAGCTCCGCCGCCAGAACGTGATCTAAAGGAGGCTGCCATGCCCTTCGCGATAGAGAACGTCCGCATCACCGACCTCACCTGGCTCTTGGCGGGCGCCGGCGGCCCCCGCATGCTGGCCAGCCTGGGCGCCGAGGACATCCGCGTCGAGTGGAAGGACCGGCTGGACGTTCTGCGTCACGGCAACCCCACCATTCCGATCGGGAAAGAACGCGAGCGGGTGTTCAACGGCGAGACGGTGATGCCTGAGGCGGAGAGCGTCAATCAAGGCGGCCACTTCGCCGGGATCAACGCCGGCAAGCGCGGCATCAGCCTCAACCTCCGCACGCCCAAAGGGAAGGAGCTGTTCAAAGAGATCGTGCGAATCAGCGACATCGTCGTCGAGTGCTTCACCGCGCCGACGATGAAACGGCTCGAGCTGGACTACGACGTGCTTCGCAAGATCAACCCCTCGCTGATCTACATCCAGCAGCCCGGCTTCGGGAAGAAGGGCCACTACGTCGACTACGTCTCCACGGGCCCCGTGGCCCAGGCTATCAGCGGCCTCTCTGAGCAATCGGGCCTGCCCGACCCATACCCGCCCGCCGGCTGGGGCTACTCGTACATGGACTGGAGCGGGGCCTACTACTGCGGCATGGCCATGCTCAGCGCGCTGTACTACCGGGCCCGCACCGGTCAGGGGCAGTACATGGACTGCTCTCAGGCCGAGCCCGCCATCTACATGACCGGCACCGCCGTCCTCGATTACATGGCCAACGGACGTCGCTACCAGCGCACCGGCAACCGCTCGCCCTACGTCCCGGCGGCCCCCCACGGGGCCTACCGCTGCCAGGGGACCGACCGGTGGATCGCCATCGCGGTCTCCAACGACGACGAATGGCGCGCCCTGGCGGGCGTCCTGGGCGACCCCGGCTGGACCAAGGAGGACCGGTTCAAAACCATGGCCTCCCGGCTGGCGCGCCAGGACGACCTGGACGGGCTGATGAACGATGCGACCCAGGCCTGGGACCCCTGGGAGCTTACCGAGAAGCTCCAGGCTGCCGGCGTCGCCGCGGGAGCCTGCCAGACGGCCGAGGAGCGGATGTTCCGCGACCCCCAGCTCAAGCATCGGGGCTTTCAGACGATGCTCAACAACTCCTTCGTCGGCGAGTGGCAGGTCAAGGACTTCCCCGTCAAGCTATCCGAGTCGCCGGCCTACGTCGGCGGCACGCTGGACCGGGGCTTTCCGTGCTACGGCGAGGACAACGACTACGTCTACGGCACCCTGCTGGGCATGCCCAAGAGCGACCAGGAGGCGCTGGCGGAAGAAGAGGTGATCTAGGCCCCCTCCTCCCGCATTGACCCTCGGCGCGGGGAGGGCATATACTATTCTCGCGCGGTCGGTCCCGAGCTCGTCACGACCACTTTCCCTTCCAAAACGAGGGAGCCAGGTTGCTCGACAGCCTCCACGAGAGCTGCGGCGTCTTCGGTGTCTACGCCCCCGGCGAAGACGTATCCCGGATTGCCTTCTTCGGCATCTTCGCCCTTCAGCACCGAGGCCAGGAGAGCGCGGGCATCGCCACCGCCGACGGCCGGCGCATCCGGCTGCACACCAAGATGGGCCTGGTCACTCAAGCCTTCGACGAGCCCGACCTGGAACGGCTCACCGGGCACATCGCCGTCGGCCACACCCGCTATTCCACCACGGGTTCGAGCCGCGCCGCGAACGCGCAGCCCATCGTCGTCGAGGGACCGTGGGGTCCCCTGGCCCTGGCCCATAACGGCAACGTCATCAACGCCCTTGAGCTTCGCGACGAGCTGCGAGAGCAAGGCGTCGAGTTTCAGACCACCACTGACTCGGAGGTCATCGCCTGGCTCCTGGCGACGGCGCCCGGGAACGACTGGCAGGAACGCGTCCGCTACATGATGGGCCGCCTGCGGGGCGCCTACAGCCTCGTCGTCATGACGAAGGACACGCTGATCGCCATCCGTGACCCGCTGGCCGTGCGGCCGTTGTGCCTGGGCAAGTTCAACAACGGCTGGGCCGTGGCCTCCGAAAGCTGCGCTCTGGACCACCTGGGCGCCCGAAGCGACCGCGAGATCGGGCCGGGCCAAGTGGTGATCATCGACGGCAACGGCCCCGTCTGGCATCAAGGCGCCGAGTCGAAGCGCCGGGCGTCGTGCGTCTTCGAGCAGATCTACTTCTCCAGGCCCGACAGCCGCGACCAGGGAGCGTTGATCTACCAGTCTCGGGAGGCCATGGGTGCCCAGCTCGCCATCGAGCACCCGGTGGACGCGGACCTGGTTGCCGGCGTCCCCGACTCGGCCACCGCCGCCGGCCTGGGCTACTCACGCCAGTCGGGCATCCCCTATAGCGAGTTCCTGATCAAGAACCGGTACGTGGGCCGCACCTTCATTCAGCCCGATCAGCGCGTTCGCGACCTGGGCGTCCGGCTCAAGTTCAACCCACTGGCTGAAGTGTTGGAGGGCAAACGCATCGTGGTGGTGGACGACAGCATCGTGCGAGGCACCACCACCCCCCACGTCGTGGGCCTGCTCCGCCGAGCCGGGGCCAAGGAAATCCACCTGCGTGTCTGTGCTCCGCCGATCCGATGGCCCTGCCACTTCGGCGTGGACATGGCCACCCGTGGCGAGCTGATCGCCGCACAGAAGACCGTCGAGGAGATTCGCCAGTTCATCGGCGCCGACTCGTTGGGCTACCTGAGCATCGAGGGCCTGACGCAGTCTATCAGCGGGGAGAACGGCAAGCACTGCATGGCCTGCTTCACGGGCCAATACCCCATCCCGGTGCAGTTGGAGCTGGACAAGTTCGTGCTGGAAAAGGGATAGGGGGGCCTGTGGCGCCACGACGGGACGCCTCCCAGCAGACCTACGACAGGGCAGGCGTCGACATCGACGCCGCGACCCGCGCCAAGGAGCTCATCAAACCGCTGGCGCGCGCCACCCGGCGGCCCGGCGTCATCGGCGACATCGGCTTCTTCGGAGGACTGTTCCAGGTCCAGGGCTACCGCGACCCGGTGCTGGTGTCGAGTACGGACTCGGTGGGCACCAAGGTCGTCCTGACCAGCCAGATGGGCCGGCTGGAGACCATCGGCATCGACCTGGTGAACCACTGCGTCAACGACATCGCCGTCGCGGGCGCCGATCCGCTGTTCTTCCTTGACTACATCGGTCTCGGGAAGCTGGTGCCCGAGGAGACGGAGCAGATCGTGCGGGGCGTTGCCGAGGCCTGCAAGGCGGCTGGATGCGCCCTCATCGGAGGTGAGACCGCCGAGCTGCCCGGCCTCTACCGTCCGGGCAACTTCGACCTGGTGGGGTTCGTCGTCGGCGCCGTCGAGAAGGACGCCATCATCGACGGGTCGGGCATCCAGATCGGGGACGCCGTTCTGGGAATCCCGTCCAACGGCCTGCACACCAACGGCTACTCCCTGGCCCGGCGCGTCTTCGGCACCGACGAAAACCGCGGAGCGTTGGACGCCTTTCACGAAGACCTGGCTTGCACGCTGGGCGAGGCCTTGCTGGAGCCTCACCGGGCCTACTATCCGATGATCAAGCCCGCGCTACCGCATGTGCGGGGCATGGCCCACATCACCGGCGGCGGCCTGGTGGACAACATCCCGCGCATCCTGCCCGACGGCGTCGCCGCCCAGCTCGACCGGAGCACGTGGGACGTGCCGCCTATCTTCCGTCTGATTCAAAGTCGGGGCGGCGTGCCGCAAGACGAGATGGACCGGGTATTCAACATGGGGATCGGACTGGTCATCGTCGCCGGGCCCGAAGAGGCCCAGGAGGTCATCCGGCTGGTCCCCGAGGCGTCGCTCATCGGCATGATCGTGCCCCAGTCGGGGCGCGGCAGGGTCATTCTGTTCGGACCGTAAAGGGCTGTTCGGAGCGTAAAGGGCCTTTTGGAGGGTAAGGGGCATGAGAGCCATCGCCAGCGTTTCGGACAAGAGCGGATTGGTCCCCTTCTTCGAGGGGCTCCAGGGAGCGGGCCTGGAGCTCTACAGCACCGGAGGCACGAAGAAAGTCCTTCAAGACGGGGGCATCGCCGTCCATGGCATCAGCGATCTCACCGGCTTCCCCGAGATCCTGGACGGGCGCGTCAAGACGTTGCATCCCAAGGTCTACGGCGGGCTGCTGGCCCTCCGCGACAACGCCGCGCACCAGCGAGAGCTGGCCGAGCACGGCATCGGCCCCATCGATCTGGTGGTGGTCAACCTGTACCCGTTCATGGAGACGGTGGCTCGGGACGGCGTCACGCTGGCCGAGGCGTTGGAGAACATCGACATCGGCGGGCCGACGCTGCTGCGGGCCGCGGCGAAGAACTTCCCCTCGGTGCTCGTCGTCGTCGATCCCGAGGACTACGGCTGGGTGCGGGAGCGAATCGGCCAGGGCGACGTCCCATTGGAGGAGCGCCGGCGTCTGGCCCAGAAGGCCTTCCAGCACGTGGCCCTCTACGACACGGCCATCGCCCGCTATCTGCGGGGCGACGGCGACCCCTTCCCTCAGGAGCTGACCATCGGCCTGTCGCGCATCCAGTCGCTCCGTTACGGCGAGAACCCCCACCAGCAATCGGCGTTCTACCGGGAGGTCCTGTCCACCGGGGCGACCATCGCCTCGGCCCAGCAGCTCCACGGCAAGGAGCTCTCCCACAACAACATCATCGACGCCGACGCCGCGTGGACCGCCGTGCGCGACTTCGCCCAGCCGGCGGCGGTCGTGATCAAGCACACGAACCCCTGCGGCCTGGCCGCCCACGACGACCAGGCCGAGGCCTACCGCCGCGCCTACAGCGGCGACACCGTATCGGCCTTCGGCGCCATCGTGGCCTTCAACCGGGCTCTGACCCTCGCCGCCGCCGAGGAGGTGCGCAAGATCTTCTATGAGATCGTCATCGCGCCCGACTTCGACCCCGAGGCGCTGGCGCTACTCAAGAGAAAGAAAGACCTGCGTATCTTGCAGATCGCGACGGCGGCCAATCCTCCCGGAGAATCGGGACCGGGACTCGACTACCGGCGGGTCTCCGGCGGCATGCTCGTTCAGGGCGCCGATGAGATCGACGAGGACCCCGCCTCGTGGCGGACGGCCACCAAGCGCCAGCCGACGGCTGAAGAGCTAGCCGACCTGGCGTTCGCGTGGAAGGCGGTGAAGCACGTCAAGTCCAACGCGATCCTGCTGGCGAAGGACCAGACGTTGCTCGGTATGGGCGCGGGCCAGCCCAACCGGGTCACCAGCGTCCACCTGGCGCTGCGCGCCGCCGGCGAGCGGTCCCACGGCAGCGTCCTGGCATCCGATGCCTTCTTCCCGTTCGCCGACGGGGTCGAGCTGGCGGCCCAGGGCGGCGTTACCGCCATCGCCCAGCCCGGCGGCTCCATCCGCGACGAAGAGGTGATCAAGGCCGCGGACCAGGCCGGCCTGGCGATGGTCTTCACCGGCACGCGGCATTTCAAGCACTAGGGGTAGCCTGCCTCGCGCTTAGCCGCTACCCCCTACCCCACGCTGGTCGGCACGCCCTTGGCTTCGTACTCCGCCAGCGCTTGGCGCGTCCACGCCAGGTCGTCGTCGCGGGCGGCTCGCCGGGCCTGCTCGACGTCGATGCCGTAGACCCGCGCCGCGTTCAAGCCCAGGACCTTCTCCTTGACTTGCTGCGTTAGCTGCGGATAGCCGTACTTCTCGGTGTACTCGAGCGGAATCTGAAAGGCGCGGAAGGCGTCGATGAGGGGCTGGGGCGAGCCGTACCAGATGGAGTCGGAGCCCCACAGCACGTTCTCCTCGCCCACGGCCAGCAGCAGCTTGCCCAGCACGTGGGCCGCCTCCCGTGGCCGCCGCATCAAGAGGTACCACGTGCTGCCCAGCTCGGCGTAGACGTTGGCGCCCGGCCCGATCCCGGCGTCGCGCAGGCTCTTGACCAGCCGGTTGGTCCCAACACCCGACTCCTCCTCGGAGTAGGGGCCTTCCTCCTGATCGTCTCCGCCGCGAGCCAGGGGCGTCTCGTACCCAGAGTGATAGACCAGGAAGTCGATACCGGGGAATGCCGCCGCCGCCGGGCCCACGTCGATGGGCGAGCCCGTGTCCGCCAGGGCGCTCAGCCCCTTGTGCGAGCAGACCGTCCGCACCCCCGAGTCCTGGACGCGCTGAAGGAACGGCAGCCCGATGGCCTCGTCGTCCAGCATCCAGCCGCGGCCTCCGGTGCTCTCGTCGCCGTAGAGCGTGTAGACCTTCCAACCGGCGGGTTTGAACCGCTCCGCCAGGCGGCTCATGGAGTCCAGCTCGCCGGGGCGGTTGGGATGAACGATCGAGTGGTTCAGCAAACGGCCCGTGCCGGCCAGCCGGTCCACCAGCTCGCGAGTGCCGGCGATCTCGGCGTTGGTCAGGATACTGCGTGGCTCGTCGCCGGGCGCCGAGGTCAGCACCGCCACCGCGGTCTCGCTCTCCAGAAAGACGCAGCGCACGTACTCGGCCAGCGTCAGCCCCGCCGCGCCGTCCAGGCCCTTCCAGCGGTCGGGCGCCACCGCCTGGATGAAGGCGAGAACGCCCGCCGCGCCTTCGGTCTGAGCCCGGCGGTCCGCTATGTAATGGGTCTGAACGTCGATCACCACCTCGCCGCCTCCCAGGGCCGCGTCGGCCGCCGCGGGGTCTGTCTCCGCTTCGGGAGTCACGGCGTAGAAGCCGCCTCCCCAGGCCTCGTCGATGGCCCGCAGCGCCGCCGCCGTCCCCATTCGACTCTCGGCGTAACGGGAGAGCGACATGCGGTGCCGTTGGGCGACGACCTCCGCGCGGCTCGCCACCGCCGCCATCGCCTGCATATCACGCTCGGTGTAGGCGAGCGGAGCGTACTCGTCGTTGCTACGCCGCTGCAACGGTAGGGGAAGCGTCGAACGGCGTCGGGAGGTGATCAGGGCCATGGTTCTTAAACTCCGTAGGCGAACGTTGGTGGCAAGCGGCCAGTGAGAGAGCCCCAGCGGTCGCGGCCCGCCTGGGCCGTCGTGGGTGGCCCTCCCTGACCGTCGTGGGTGGCATTGTAGCCGCAGCCCGGCGGCGAGTCCACACGACGCGGTTGGACGGTCTCGAGCCGAGCTTGATTTCGCGAGTTGCCGCCCGTAGGATGCGCCTGCGGGCGCCCTGAATAGGTCGCCCATGCCTGGCGCCATCGCGGTCGGGCAACACAAGGGAGGTTGCGATGAAAGAGATCTCTACCGACATTGAGATCGGCGCCTCGGCCGACCGCGTCTGGCGCGTGCTGACCGACTTCCCGGCCTTCCCCGATTGGAACCCGTTCATGCCCAATGCCGAGGGCGAGCTGAAGGCCGGAGCCACGATCAAGGTTCGCTTTCAACCGCCCAAAGGAATGGGGATGACGTTCAAGGTGACCGTCCTCAAAGCGGAACCGGAGCAGGAGCTACGCTGGGCTGGGCGCCTTCTGATGCCCGGTCTCTTCGATGGCGAGCACGTTTTTTCTATTACGGCCAAGGACGGCGGCGGTGTTCGATTTCAGCAGAGCGAGACGTTTCGCGGCATCCTGGTGCCCCTTTTCGCAGTCATGGGGCTGTTCACCAATACGCTGCAAGGCTTCAACGACATGAATCAAGCCCTCAAGGCCCGGGCCGAGGCGAGCGAAGCATCGGCTGAGTGACGATCGCGCTCGATGGGACTGCCGGCCCTGACGAACGTACCAGGGCCGGCTCGCGGCGACGAGGCTACAACGTGGAGCAGCTCAGGTCGCTGAGCTCCCGGCCGGAGAATCGGACCGGATCGCCCGGCGTCAGACCGTCGGCCTGCGCCGCGCCGGCGTTGATCTCCAGGACGTACCGCACGGGCACCGACGGGCTGTACGTGGGCAGGTTCGTCGTAAGCGTCCCCTCGTCGGGCGGCGGAACGTCCGGCGTCACCTCCGCCAGTTTGCAGTCGGCGGCGATCCACAAGAAGTCCAACGGGAATCGCATTCGCCTCATCCAGAACACCGGGATTCGGTCGCGGCTCTGAGGGAAGAGCATCCCCGTCCCCTCGCGCAGCTCGTCCCGGTCCGATAGTCCGGCCGCCTGCTCGGCGACGGTCTGGGCCACCTCGACGAAGAACGTCACGCCGCCGACCGTGACCACCGGACGCACCGGCGTCGGCTCCGGAGTTGGTGTTGGGGTCGCCGTAGGTGGGGGCGTCGGTGTGGGCGTTGCCGTAGGTGTGGGCGTAGGCGTGGGCGTGGGAGTTAGCGTCGCGGTGGGCGTTGGCGTCGCGGTGGGCGTCGCCGAAGGCGCCAGCGTCGGGACCCGCGGACGAGGTGGAGTCGGCGTCGTCGGCAGCGCAAGGGTGACGGTGGGGACCGGGACCGTGGGGGACGGCGCCACGGGAGCCTGGCCCGCGGTGATATCGGGGGCAGCCGTCGGCACCGGCGTGGGAACGGCTTCGGTGCAAGCGGCGACCGCCGCGATCACCACCAGCGGCAGCGCCAGCCACCATCGTCTGGTCCCGCGGGACGTCATCGCGTCTCGGTCCTGGACGGCTGCATTAATCGTAGCTGCTTGACCATCGTCTCAGCCGCCTGGCCCGGGGGATGCTCGCGACCCATTATTGGGTACGATCGGCGGCCTACCTTGGGATGAGCTCGTTGGTCATCAGGGTGTCCACGGGCACGCGGCTCTCCAGGACCTCGTTCTCGAAGAGGAAGTCGACGAACGCCTGCCACTTGGCCTCGTCCATCAAGCCGAAGGGCTCCATCCCGGCCCAAAGCGGCGCCAGCAGCCGCACGCCTTGGACGATCAGCTCGCGCTCCATCGCCTCGTTGGCCTCTTTCACGGCGTCGGCGGCCGCGTCGGGATTTCGGGCGGCGAACTGGTGACCCCGGGCGACGGCGCGCAGGAACCGCTGAAGCACGTCCTTTTTGCTCTGGACGCTGTCCTCATGGACGATGAAGACCAGCTCGTCGTAGACGGGCACGCCGTAGTCCTGCAGATGCATCACGTTGACGGGAAATCCCTTCAGCTCGGCCTCCACCGCCTCGACGTTCCAGTAGGTGCCGATGGTGGCGTCCACCCGTTTGCCCCGGAGCGCGGGCCCCAGGTCGAAGCCAACGTTGACAAGCTTGATCGACGACGGGTCGACGCCCGCGTTCCTGAGCACCGTTTGAAGGTAGACCAGGTTACTGGGAATCCCAGGGTAGCCGATGGTCTTGCCCGCCAGCTGGGACGGGTCGGTGAGGCCGGAGGTCTTGAGGGTCTGGATCGAGTTGAGGGGCACCGGCACAATGGCCGCGATGGCGATGATCGGAATGCCCTGAGCCCTGGCTTGGATGACGTCGGGCTCGTAGCTGATGCCGATGTCTACCCGGCCGGAGGCTACGAACAGGGGCGGGTCTTCGGGCCTGACGGGCGGCTCCAGAACGACGTCCAGGCCCTCGTCTTCGAAGTAGCCTTGGGCCTGGGCGGCATAGAGCCCCGCGTGATCGGCATTGGGGAACCAGTCCAACGCGACGACCAGCCTGTCGCCATCGCCATCGCCGTCGCACGCGGCAACGATCAACACCGTCGCCAGCGCCGCCAGGCCCAGGACGCCGAAGCGCGAAATGCCTTTCGGGAATAGTCGCATCGTGCGTTACCTCCGAGTCTCCATATCGACACTGGGGCCCGCGTCGCGCCGGGCCCAGGGCGTCGCCCAACGTTCGATCGATGACACAAAAAAGAACAGCGCGATCCCCATCAATGAGAGGACCAGGATCGAGGCGAAGACCCTGGCGGTGAGAAACTGGGCCTTGGATACCGTGATCAGGTAGCCCAGCCCTTCGTTGGCGCCGACCCATTCGCCAAGGATGGCGCCGATGACGCTGACGGCGGCGGCGATCTTGACGCCGGAGAAGAACAACGGCAGGGCCGATGGAAACTTGACCATCCTGAACACCTGCCACTGGGAAGCGCCCATAGTCCGCATGAGCGTCAGCATGTCCCTGTCCACGTTGCGGAGTCCATCCACCGTATTGATGGCCACCGGGAAGAAGGTGATGAGAACGATGACGATGATCTTGGGCGTGAGCCCGAAGCCGAACCAGATCACCAGAACCGGCGCGATGGCGATGATGGGGATGGCCTGGGAGGCGACGACGTAGGGGTAGACGGCCCGCTCGAACACTCGCGAATGACTGATGGCCACGGCCAGCGCGAAGCCGAGGGCGACGGCAATAGCGAAGCCCGCCAGGGCCTCCTGGGCGGTGACCAGGGCGTGGCGGGCCATGAGTCCGGGCTCCGACCCCAGCACTTGCAAGACCTCCCATGGCGACGGCAGCTGCCACCGGGGAATGGAGCCGAAGTAGGTGATGGCTTGCCATACCAGCATGCCGCCCATGGCCAGCAGCAGGGTCAGGGCGTAGCGGTTTGCCGCGGCGACGGCCGCCGGCGCGAGGCGTCCGCCCTCGTGACTGGAGGAGAAGGAGCCTGCCGGGTACGATTTCTCCCGCGTGCTCATGCCGGAGCCGCCATCGTTTCCATCGCTTCGATGCTTTCGTCCCGGAGCGCCTGAACCAAAACGCTCTTTTGCTCCAGGAAGCGCTGGCTCATCGTCATGTCGTAATGCCGAGGGCGGGGCAGATCGATTCCGAGCTCCATCTTGATCTGTCCGGGCCGGGCGGTCATGACGTAGACCCGGTCGGAAAGCAGCACCGCCTCCTCGACGTCGTGGGTCACGAACAGGATCGTGGCGCCCAGCTTCTCCCAGACGCCCAGGAGCCACTCGTGCATCGTCGAGCGGGTGAGAGCGTCCAACGCGCCGAAGGGCTCGTCCAGCAAGAGGACGTCCCGATGGAACAGGAACGTCCGCAGGAACGCGACTCGTTGACGCATGCCTCCGGATAGCGCGTGGGGGTAGACGCCCTCGAACCCCGCCAGACCGAACGCGGCCAGCAGCGGCATCGCTTCGCTGCGGGCGGCGGCCCGCTTCACTCCCGCGACCTCCATCCCCAACACCACGTTGTCCAGCACCGTCCGCCACGGCAGCAGCAGGTCCTTCTGCGGCATGTAGCCCACCAGGCCGACCCGGTTCCGAGTCTCCTCGCCGTTGACATAGACCCGGCCTTCGTCCGCTGGGACGACGCCGGAGACGATGTTGAACAAGGTGCTCTTGCCGCAACCGCTGGGGCCGATGATGGAGACGAACTCGCCATCCCGGACCGACAAGGAGACGCGGCGCAGCACCGGCAGCTCCCGGTGACGGTCGTGGTAGCTCTTGCTGACGCCCTGAACCAGAACGCGGAACGCCGCCTGCGGGGCCGGTCCCGATGCGGCTGTCACCACGGGCTCGAAACCCCCGCCAGATGATTGGTGGGCCCATGGCCCGAGCCCAGGTCAAACGAGCACGCGATGGCCTGGGCCACGTAAAGCTTGGCCTGCCGGATGGCGTCCAACACCGGCGCGCCCTTGGCCAGGCCCGCGGCGATGGCGGCGGAGAAGGTGCAGCCGGTCCCGTGGGTGTTCCTGGTCTCGTAACGCCTCGTGCGCAGCTCGTGGAACTCACGGCCGTCGTACACCAGGTCCACCGCTTCGCTCCCATCGGCCAGGTGGCCGCCTTTCACCACCACCCAGGCGCAGCCCAACGCGCGAAGGTCCTTGGCCGCGGCACGGGCGTCGTCGACGGTCTCCACCGTGCGGCCGGTGAGCGCCTCGGCTTCGTGGACGTTGGGCGTGACCACCAGCGCCAGAGGCAGCAATCGGTCGCGCAGCGGGGCCCATGCGTCTTCCGTCAGCAACGGATGGCCCCCTTTGGCGATCATCACCGGGTCCACCACCAGGTTGGGCAGCTCGAGCTCGCGGGCCAGGTCGCACACCCGCTCCACCACCGGCGCGCTGGACAGCATGCCGGTCTTGACGGCGTCGACGCCGATGTCCGAGGTCACGCTCCGGAGCTGCGCCTCGATGAGGTCCAGCGGAAGCTCCATCGCGGACTGAACGCCCAGGGTGTTCTGGGCGGTCACCGCCGTCACCACGGTCATGCCGTACACGCCGAAGGCCATAAAGGTCTTGAGGTCGGCCTGGATGCCGGCCCCGCCACCGCTGTCGGACCCGGCTATGGTGAGGGCTCTTGGTATCGTCATATCCATTCTTCACGTAGAGGGCGGTTTCAAACCGCCCTCTACAGTCGCGAAATGGTCCCACCCTCGCGGCTCGACGCTGCTCCGCGAGCCGTCGGAGGTCACCAGCTCGATGCCCTCGCCGCGGACGATCTCGCCGACGCGGGCGACGGGCGTTCCGGTTGCGGCGACCACGTCGGCGGCGGTGCGCTCCGCCTCGTCCGCGGGGCACGTGAAGAGCAGCTCGTAGTCCTCGCCGCCGTGAAGCGCCGCTTCGATAGCGTCGACGCCCAGGTTCGCGGCGGCCTCGCGGGCCTCGGGCGAGACCGGCAACGCCCCGGCCACAAGACGCGCGCCTACGTTGCTGTCCGAGCATATGTGGCCCAGGTCGGCGGCCAGGCCGTCGCTGATGTCGATCATGGCCGTTGCGCCCTTGCGGGCGGCGACGGCTTGGCCCTCGCGTACCCGGGGCGTCGGTGTCAGGTGGGCCTCGATGACTCGGGCAGCGGCGGGCGTGGTCGAGTCGAGCCCCCGCTCCAGCGCCAGCCGGCCCAGAAGCGACTCACCCAGCCAGCCGGTCACCAGCACCGCGTCGCCGGAGCGCGCGCCGTCCCTCCGTAGGAGCAGCGGTTCGGCCACCTCGCCCATCAGCGTGATGTCGATGACCACGTCGCGCGCCGACCCCGACAGGTTGCCTCCAACCACCAACGCGCCATGCGCGCCGAGCTCGTCCCCGAGCCCCCGGTACAGCTCATCGACCCAGGCCACTTCCGTGGTTTGGGGCAACGCCAATGAAACCAGGGCGTAGGTCGGGCTGCCTCCCATGGCCGCGATGTCGCTGAGGTTGATGGCGGCCGAGCGGCGGCCAAGCTGGTGCGGCGAGATATGCTCAAGCCGGAAGTGGCGTCCCTCCACCTGGATGTCGCAGGTGGCCAGCAGCAGCATTCCCGGCGAGGTCTTCAACGCCGCGGTGTCGTCGCCGATGCCCAACGCCACCCGGTCGTTCCCTCTGGGCAGCATCCCCTTGATTCGGTCGATGAGCCCGAACTCGCCGAGATCGGCGACGGTCTGGCGTGCGGCAACCCTAGCGCTGGTCATGCTAGCCTCTCGCCTCGTCGATCCGGCGCTTCAGGTCCCTCGCCGCGGCCTCCACGTCCTCGGCGGCGACGACGGCGGACACGATCGCCAGGGCGTCGGCCCCGGCCCCCACGACCTCAGCGACGCTCTCGGGTTTAATGCCGCCGATGGCGACCAGCGGCAGCCGGGTATGACGCCGCACCTCGGCGATGGCCTGAAGCCCCACCGGCGGCCCGGCGTCGGCCTTGGTCCCTCGGGCCTCGTAGATCGGGCCGATGGCAACGTAGTCGGCGCCATCGGCCTCCGCCTGCTCGGCCTGAGTGCCGTTCTCCACGGACACGCCCAGCACCTTCTCCGGGCCCAGCAGCCGGCGGGCCCAGGCCGCGGGCAGGTCGTCCTGGCCCACGTGGACGCCGTCCGCGCCCACGGCCACCGC
>JACZVV010000144.1 GCA_022572465.1 Chloroflexota bacterium | reverse complement strand
TGCCGGCGGAGGTGCGGGTCGGCGGGGCGGAGGGGGGGGTGGTTCCCCAGGGGGGGGCGGTGCGGGTTGGGGATGGCGCCCGGTGGGGTCCTCACGGGCCGGGCCGCCCCGGTTCCATGCCGGGCCTGTTCGAGAAGGCGGGCATCGAGGGCGACTGGACCGTCCGGCCGTCCAACCCGAAGCTGCGCATGGAGGATATGGACACCGACGGCGTCTCCGCCCAGATCATCTATCCCGGCCTGAAGGGAATCCCCGCCTCGAACCCGGAGCTGAAGTACGAGTGCATCAAGGCCTATAACGACTGGACGGCGGAGTTCGACGCAGCCAGCGACGGCCGACTGTACAACCTGGCCGTGCTGCCGAGCCATGACGTCGAGGCGGCCGTGCTGGAGCTGAACCGCACCGCCAGGCTGGGCCACAAGGGCGCCATTTTCGATCACAACGACGAGAAACACCCGATTCACGATCCAGTCTGGGAGCCGCTGTGGGCCGCCGCCGCCGAGAGTGGGATGCCCATCTCCGTCCATCTCTCCCAAGTCGGCACCCACAGCCTTCAATCACGCCCGTCGAGCTGGATGATGGGCGCCTTCGTCGCCGTCTCCGCGCTCCAGCTGGACGAGGTGCTGGCCAGCATCTGCTTCTGCGGCCTGCTGGAGCGTCATCCGGGGCTCAAGATCATGCTGGGCGAGTCCGGCCTCTGGTGGATCCCGTTCCTCGTCAAGAAGATGGACGGGGTGTTCAAAAGCTACCGCGACACGTTCAAGGACTACCGGCCGGACGTGCCGCCCAGCGAGCTCTTCAAACGCCAGGTATTCACCACGTACCTGGGCGACCCCGAGAGCATCCGGTTGATGGCTGAGTTCGCGCCGGAGAACATCATGTGGTCGTCGGACTATCCCCATCCCGGCAGCAGCTGGCCGCGCTCCCGGGAGCAGATCGCGGAGACCCACGAGGGTCTCGACGCCGACGTGGTCGCCAAACTGACCCGCGAGAACGTGGCGCGGTTGTACGGGCTCGCGTGACGCGCGGCGGCGCGCCATATGCCGTGCGGCGCCCGGCGTGGAGACAAGCCCAGGACTTCTACCTAGCGCCGGGTGGACCGTTCCGGACCGGCAGACGGTACCTGGCCGGGTTGGTCTGCTCGCAGGACCAAAAAACTCCCCAACCCTGTCGAGGATAGAACGACGCTTTATTACCCCGGTCTGTGGGCCTCATTTAAAACCGCCCCTCTGCCCCGCGGATGGCGTCGCTCCGATTACTGAGCGACGAACGTCTCTTTCGCGTCGTTGACCACGACGGTGTACGTCGTGCCCGACTCGAAGTCGCTGCCGAGACCGATGTTGGTCTCGACCGTTCGGTAAATCTCCGCGCAGACTACGTCGGGGTCCGAAGGCTTCCAGTTGGTCATCTCGATCTGGACCGTGGCGCCGTTGCGAGATAGGCGGTATCCAGCGTAGGAGAAGCAGGCGTTGGGCAGGCCCGAGACCACGGTCAGCAAATACTGCTGCGGGAAGCTCTCCAGGACCAGGACCTCGACGCTCTCGATGGGCGCCGGCGCTTGCGTGAGGGCGGGGTCATGGCTCCGCTGGTCTCGCCAGATCACCGACTCGTTGCGCCGCGCCTCGAAGAAGTCGGACGCCCGGCCGTCTCCCCGTCCGCCGATCCCGCCGTCGGGATGGCCGATGATTTCGCCGTCGGCGTCATAGAGGTCGCTGAAGATGTCGCAGCAACGCTGTGGCACGAAATAGACCGTCTGTCCTCTGTACTCATACTCAGCTATGAGCGCCGGTGGATTCGCCACGGGCTCGTTCTTCAGCCGCTGATTCAGATCCGTCAGCCATGCTAGCCGGTCACCCTGCCCCCGGTTTACGACGGTCGGGTCACCGGGCGTCGGCGTCGGCGTCAGCGCGGGCACCAGCACTTCCTCGGTCTGCTCGAAGCCGACCACGTCCCGAATCTCTATCGTGTGCCGCCCCGGGTCGACGTTTCGAAACACGAACTCCAGTTTTGGGACGCGGGCATTCGTCCGGTCCGGAGTCCTGCTGTCCAGAGTCACTCCGACGTCGATGCCCGCGAACACGTTCAGCGTCACGGTAACGATGGAGCCATCCACCCGAATGTCCTCCAGACTCCACTCCCGCGTCACGCTGGGGGTCGGGGCCTCGGGAGTCGGCGTGGACGCGGTTCCCGAACAGGCCGTCAGCACGGCAAGCATGAGGGTCAAACCAGCCAGGGGTATGGCGATCCCTTTCATTACTCCTGCTCTCCTCTCCATTCAGGTATGCCCGATGGCGTCAAGCCAACGCCCCGCCGTTGCGCCGTGGCGATATCATACGCGCGTCGTTCGCCGGCGACCTATCCACCTACCGTCGCCCCAGGCGGGAGCGGACTCACCGCTGGTGGCTCCGCTTGACAGGTCCTGGGTCGGTGACGCTGGGGGCATCTTCCGGAGTGACACAATACCGCTGGCCGTCGGAGGTCACGGGAACCGTTATCTGACCAGGCCCGCATTGGGCCGGGCCTTTGGGTCCGTTTGCTCCAGGCGCGGGATACGGCTCGCCGATGGCGATCCCCGGCTCGCCCGTCGCGCCGCCGGTGTTCGGCTCGCCGTCTGGGAAGCAAGCGTTGATATTATGAATCCGGTTACATTTGTCGGGATCGATCCCATCGTCGGACCTCACCGGCAGTTGCGTCGTGGGTGGCTCGCCGCTGGGGGTGGCCTCGGGGCCGTTAGGATCAGAGCCGTTCCGAACACCGCTATCAACCTCTTCTTCATGATCGTATCCTCACTTTCGAACTATTGCGTCACCAATCTGGTGCTATACACAACGACGGAGGCCGGACAAAAAAAGTTCCCGGCGCCCGACCAGCCGATACGCTCTCCGCGACGCGGGCGACCGCATCCGGGGGTTGACGTCAAGCCATCATTCGGGAGAAGGTAAGCGCCATTCGTCTGTACGGCTACGGGGCGGCTACACGGCGTCGAGGGCCATGGCCGGGCCTGCGCCGAGGGCACGGAAACGGAGGCCGGTATGGTCCGTCCGCTGGAAGGACTCACCGTCGTCGACCTGAGCTGGGGGCTGCCCGGCGCGCTGGTATCGATGTTTCTTGGCGACTACGGCGCCGAGGTGTTCAAGATCGAGCCTCCAGGTGGCGACGACCTGCGCAGCCAGCCGGGCTTCTCCATGTGGCAACGGGGCAAGAAGAGCGTCGTTCTCGACCTGAAGCGAGACGAGGGACGGGAGCAGGCCCGGAGGCTCGCCTCCACCGCGGACGTTCTGGTTCAAAACTACCGGCCCGGCGTCGCGGAGCGGCTCGGCCTTGGATACGACGATCTCGCCGAGGCCAACCCCGGCCTGGTCTACGCCTCCATCACCGGCATGGGCCCCAAGGGTCCCGACGCACATCTGAAGGCCTACGAGGGCATCGTCGCCGCGAAGATGGGCGCGTTCACCACGGCCGGCCCGATGGCGCCGCGGCCCGGCCCCGCCTTCGCCGCGATGCCCTGGGGCAGCTTCAGCGCCGCGCAGATGGCCCTTCACGGCATCCTCGCCGCGCTCTACGTCCGCGAACGCACTAATGGTCGCGGCCAGCTCGTCGAGGCTACGCTGGCCCAGGGCCTGGCCTCGCCGGGCGATAGCGCGGGTCCCTTCGCCCTGGCGTCCTTCCTCGCCGAGCGCGACCCGGAGAAGTACGGCCTCTCCCAGCCAGACCAGGGCGACGGGCCTGCGCCGATTCTCGATTTCGTCTTCCGCCTGCTCATCGCGATGACCAAGGACGGGCGTTGGCTCCAGTTCTCCCAGAGCGCTCCGCATCTGTGGGAGGCCTTCATCGAGGCGCTCGACCTTCAGCACATCGATCAGGAGCCCGGCTTCGCCAACGCGCCGAGGATCGAGACCTACGAGGACTCGGTCCGCTTTTGGGACCTGTTGTTGGAGCGAGTGCGGGCCAAGACCCTGGCCGAGTGGGAGAAGATCTTCAGCACGCGCCGCAACGTCGGCGCCGAAATCTTCCGTACGCCCGAAGAGGGGATGGACCACCCTCAGATGCTGCATAACGGCCATGTGAGGGAGGTCGAGGACCCACGCATCGGCCGGTGCCGCCAGCTCGGGCCGATGGTGCGCTTCCTGGGGCATCCCGACCCGCCGTTCGTTCCAGCGCCCGACCTGGGCCAGCACACGGCCGAAGCCCTGGGCCGCTCGACGACGCCCGCCAGGCGCACGGCGGCACGGGCGTCCGTCCCGGCTCAGGCGTTGGATGGCGTCACGGTCATGGAGCTGGGCTTCTTCTACGCGGCGCCCTTTGGCGGAACGATCCTCGCGGAGCTCGGCGCTCGCGTCGTCAAGCTGGAGCCGACCTATGGGGACTACTTCCGCCACACCTTCAAGATCCCCGAGGTGACGGCCGTCAAGGTCATGCAGGGCAAAGAGAGCGTCGCCGTCGACCTGGAGACGCCCCAAGGCCAGGAGGTCGCCCACCGGCTGGCCAAGCACGTCGACATCGTGCTGATCAATTTCCGGGCCGGCGAGGCCAAGCGCATGCACCTGGACTACGAGACGCTGCGGAAGCTCAACCCCAACCTGATCTATCTGAACGCCCAGGGCTATGGCGTCGACGGCCCCTACGCCGGGCGGCCGGCCTTCGCCCCCACGATCAACGCGGCGGTCGGCGGAGCGCTCTTTCAAGCGGGCCCGGCCGCGATACCGGCGGACCCCGCCGCCATGAGCCTCGAGGAGATCAAGCAGACCTCGAACCGCCTACGCTCGGCCGCCTCGAGCCCCAGCAACGCCGACGGCGTCTCGGCCCACGTCGCCGCCACGGCGATGCTGCTGGGACTCATCACGCGGCAGCGGACGGGCACGGCCCACGAGCTGATGACCACCATGATCTGCTCCACCGCCTACGCCAACTCGATGGATATGATTCAGTACGCGGGCAAGCCGCCGCGCCGGGACCCCGACGCCGAGCTCTACGGCATGAGCGCGCTCTACCGGCTCTACCCCGCGAAGGAAGGCTGGCTCTTTCTGGCCTGCGTTCAGAACGACGAGTGGCAGGCGCTGTGCCGCGCCGTCGCCGACGCGACGTCGCGGGAGGTCCGGCTCGACGACGACCCGCGGTTCGTCTCGCCCGAGTCCAGGCGAGAACACGACCTGGCGCTGGCCGGCGTGCTGGGCCAGACCTTCGCCCGGCGTGCCGCCGGGGAGTGGGAGCGCTTCTTCCGGAGCTACGACGTCGCCTGCTGCGAGGTCAACGAGCAGCCGATGCACCAGGCGGTCTACTCACACCCGATGATGGTTCAAAATGGGCTTGTCACCGAGGTCGAGCACCCGATATTCGGCAAGCACCCTCGCATGGCGCCCCTGGTATCGCTCTCGCTGACCCCCGGTGTCGCCAAGCCCGGCGTCATCCTCGGCCAGCATACCGAAACGGTGCTGCGCGAGCTGGGGTACGGCGACGGCGAGATCCAGGAGCTCGAAGCGCGAAAGCTGATCGTGCGGCCGCGCAGCAGTCCCTGAGGATGACCAATCACGTCTCAAGATCTTGGTCCCTGTAGGTGGCGCCGACTCTGGCGTGCGTTGCGATTGCAATGAAAATTGATCGTCTGCAATCAGACTTGATTGGAAGTAGAATACCCCCATGATGGACCCGATGGTCTCTCTGGCGTTCGCCTTACACTCCAACCGGGGCGCCTACGCGGCGCTGATAGGTTCCGGTGTCTCGGTAGGCGCCGGCATCCCCACGGGCTGGCAGGTGGTGCTGGACCTGATCTCCAAAGTGGCACGCGTTCTCGGCGAGGACCCTGGGGACGACTTGGCCAGCTGGTATCAGGAACGCTTC
>JACZVV010000143.1 GCA_022572465.1 Chloroflexota bacterium | reverse complement strand
GGGGGTGTACACTGCTGCCAATGCAGCGGGGTATCTCCTGCCCGGTGTAACGTTATTCGGCCTGCACTGTTTATACAGTTGCCGAATAAACGTCGGGGTTAGGGTATATGCTTCTCGGCCCGCATCTTCCCAGGGCCCGGGTTTTCCCCGGGACGTGGGATTAGGAGGAGAATATAGGTGATGGACAACACGGTGCTCATAGCGGGGAGCCGTCCGTTGACCCGCTTGGGGTTGAAAACCGCCTTGGAACCGGTTGGCACTATCAAGCTTGTAGCCGAGGCCGCCTGTTGACAAAAAAGCTAAGTTGGCGTATACGAGAGTCACTCCCTAACACTCACCATTAGAGGTTCTCTCATGTCTGACGAGGCCGAATCCCGCGGGCTTCGCTCGAAGCTCGACTACACGGCCGTCGATGGCGACGGCCACCTCATCGTGTCCATGGCCCGCCTCTTCCCCTACCCGGCGAAGGTAGGAGGTAGCAGATGATGTCCGTTTGGAGCAGTCGAAGGCTCGCCCTATCCTTGGGCGGTCTGGCGCTGGCCACCGTGGTCGCCCTCCTGATGGGGAACGAATTGGCGCGGGGCGCTCCGGACGCTACAGTTCGCATGGGCTCGGGGCAAGTCGCCCCTGCGGCTACCATCGTGCTGCCGCTGGAGGCCCTGGGTGTGCTGTCGCCGGGCCTGGCCGCCGCCACCATCGATGTTCGATACGACCCGGCCGTTCTTGATGCCACGGCCTGCTCCGGCGACCCGGGCAGCATCCTCGACGTTGCAATATGCAGTGTCACTTTTGACAACGATGATACCGGCACAGATGCCGTCAGACTCACCTTGCTCGACACCGTGGGGGAATCCGGAGATCTCCTCCTCGCCAATATCAGCTTCCAGGCCGTGGGGTCGCACGGCGACACGAGCGCCCTAGACGTGGTGATCGAGACCTTTGTTGATTTTGACGGCGCCGATATCACGGTCACTGACCAGGACGGCTCCGTCACCATCAACACGACGGCGCCCACAGCCGACGCCGGGGCCGACCAGAAGGTGAACCCCAGCGCGGCGGTGGCCCTGGACGGCAGCGCCTCCTCCGACCCCGACGGCGACACCCCTATCACCTACGCCTGGACGAAGACCAGCGGCCCGGCGGTGACGCTGACCGGCGCCACCACCGCCGGCCCCACCTTCACCGCCCCGGGCAGCGGCGTCCTGGTCTTCCAGCTCATCGTCACCGACAGCCTCAGCCTGGACAGCGCCGCCGACTCCGTCACCGTCACCGTCAACCAGGCGCCCACCGCCGATGCCGGCGCTGACCAGAAGGTGAACCCCAGCGCGGCGGTCACCCTGGTCGGCGGCGGCTCCTCGGACCCCGACGGCGACACCCCTATCACCTACGCCTGGACGAAGACCAGCGGCCCGGCGGTGACGCTGACCGGCGCCACCACCGCCGGCCCCACCTTCACGGCGCCAAGCCCCGGCGGCGTCCTCACCTTCCAGCTGGTGGTCACCGACAGCCTCGGTCTGGCCAGCGCCGCCGACAGCCAGGTCAGGGACCAGTCGGACCCCACGCCGGACGCGGACGGTTACTATGGTTTCCGGGGCCTGGATACGTCCAGGGATCCGGAGACCGCGGAGAGCGGAAACGGCGTCCTGGGCAGGGTAACCCTGGAGGCGATCGGCCCAGGCATCAGCACCATCAGCGTCAACGTGCCCAGCATCAGCCCCGCCTTCCACGACGCCGAGTTCGACTACCTGGAGCCCTTCGGCAAGTTCGGCACCTGGCTGGGAGACGTTTTCGACTCTCGCATAGCGGTAGATGAGCCCTGCCCCAGCGATGCCATCCCCGTCCCACCTCCTCCCGGCGTAACCCCCGCCGTGAGCCCAGGGGAGCAGCCGCCCGCCGGCCAGACACCAGCAGCCGGCAGTACGCCCGGCGCAACGCCGGTCCCTACCATCAGTCCAGGCGCAAACACCGCCGACGCCATCCGCATCGACAGCGACCCCAGCGGCAACGCCGCTACCAGCCTGGGCAGCATCGACGTCTGCCGCGAGGTAGCCCTGGGCGAGCAGTTCGACGTGGACCTCGTCATCGAAGACGTCAGCAACCTCCTCTCCTTCTCCGCCACCCTCATCTACGATGAGGGGATGCTCCAGGTCGTCGGCGAAGATGTGAGCCTTTTCCTGGCCTCCGCCCCCGCCAGCGACCTTAGCGATACCTCCGACAGCTTGCCCGATAGCGACGGCGTGTACGAGGTGAGGGCCCTGGACCTCTCCACGGATCCCGCCGCCGCCGAGAGCGGCAGCGGCATCCTGGCCAGGCTAACCCTGGAGGGCGCTTCCGCAGGCGTCTCCACGCTCAGCGTCCAGGTACCCAGCATCAGTCCCATCCTAACGGATACCGGCGGCAACGCCCTGGAGCCGGCCGACGCCTTCGGTGCCTGGGGCAAGACGCTCACCGCGCCCGACCAGCTCAAGCCGGCGCTCGAGGAGGCGTTCAAGCAGGAGGGCCCGGCGATCATCGGCGTGCCCATCGATTACGACGAGAACATGAAGCTGACCAAGCGTCTCGGCGAACTCGCCTTCACCATCTGATGCCCGTGCCGGGGGCGGCCCGCGGTTGGCGGCCGCCCCCGCGGCGCCCGGAAATACAGGGTTGTTTCGCGCCATCGAATTGATCATCATGACGAAAACAGGCTTCACGATAACGACTTGCAAACGTATTGCAGAGTCTCGGGCCCACAAGGGAGAGGTATCATGTCGTCCCGTATTTTAGGGGGCTTGATCGCCATTGCGGCGTTCGCCGCCGCGTCATGGGCGCTGCCCCAGACGGTTTCGGCCGAACCCTACGTCCAGGGCCCCAAGACGTGCCAGGAATGCCACCGCACCGAGTATGAGCTTTGGGAAGAAACCAAGCACGCCAAGTCTTTCCGCACCGTCCACAAGATGGACGAGGCGAAGGAAATCGCCGTCGCCGTGGGCGGCAAGAAGAGCATGAAGAAGAACGCCACCTGCACGATCTGCCACTACACCAGCGTGCAGAAGAAGGCCGGAGGCAAGGGCAAGCCCAAGGCCGGCCCGTCGTGCGAGAGCTGCCACGGCGCCTCGTCGGACTGGCTCGACATCCACAACGACTACGGCGGCGCCAACATCAAGCGTGACGACGAGACCGCCGAGCACAAGGCCGAACGCCAGCAGGCGGCGGTCGACGCCGGCATGATCTGGTCGTTCATGCGCTATGACATCGCCAAGAACTGCGTGTCGTGCCACGGTCTGGCGCGCGACGAGCTCGATGCGGGCGATCTGGCCAAGATGCTCGACGCCGGCCACCCGCTGAACCCCGATTTCGAGCTGGTGGCTTACTCGCAAGGCTCCGTGCGGCACCGCTTCTATCCGCCCGACGTCACCACGAACGGCGAAATGAGCGCGGCGGAGCTCGCCGAAACGTTCATCCAGGGCCAGGCCGCCAAGCTGGTCTCGGCCACCGGCGCCATGAGCAAGTCGGATAATTCGAAGTATCAGGCGGTTCAGCAGCAGCGGATGGACGATGCTTCGGCGGCGCTCTCGGCGGTCGGCGTCCCCGAGGCCGCGGCCCTGGTGGCCGACCCGACCGACGCCAACGCGCTCGCCTTGGTCGCGGCGATCGCCGGCAAGGACCTGTCGGGCGACGTGGCAAGCCTGCTGCCGGCGCCGGCGTCGTACAAGTAGCGGAGGATCGGCGGGAATCTCCGGCCGATCCCGCTGCTTCCGGAGGCGGTTGAACGAGTAGGATCCGGGAAAGGGGACGTTAGTGGCTGCTTCTGTCGCGATGATGGCGCGGCCCCAGCGGTGGGATTCGCCGTTCGGGCCGGACATGACCGACGGCGACGTCACCATGCTGATGAGCCAGCCGGTCATCTCGGCCATGGCCCCCGACCGCTTTCCCGAACACTCGCCGCTCGCCGGTATCCTCAAGAACGACACCCGCCTGACGAACTACAAGGCCGGCGAGATCATCGTCCGCGAAGGCGATTACGGCAACTCGGCGTTCCTCATCCTCGAAGGCGCCCTGCGCGTCGTGCTCGCGCCCAACCTGCCGCGCCATATGATTGGCCGCCTGGCGGCGCAGAAAAAGAACTTTTTCGAGGCTCTCTCCCAGTTGTGGAAAAATAGCTGGATTCCCGAGGTGCGCGACCCGTCGCGCTACGCTATCGAGCAAGGCGACACCCATGGCAAAGGCGCCGCGACCCACGTGTTCCTGCAGGACATTCCGGCGGTGCTCGACCAGCACCGCACGGCGCAGCTCACCCAAGGCGCGCTGTTCGGCGAGCTGGCCGCGCTCGGCCGGGTGCCGCGCACCGCCAGCGTGTTCGCCGAGACCGACTGCAGGCTGCTCGAAATCCGCTGGCAGGGGCTGCGCGAAATCCGCAAGTACGATGATAACTTCCGCAAGGAAATCGACCAGCGCTACCGCGACAACGCGCTCGACGACGCACTCCGGGAATCCGATCTGTTCGGCAATCTCGACGAGGAGGAATTGCAGCGGGTTGCCGACAGCGTCCTGTTCGAGACTTACGGCAGCTTCGACTGGAACGTCTCCTACAAGAAGCTGCGCTCGAGCGGCAAGGCGGGCAGCGAGCACGAACCGGCGATCACCCGCCAGGGCGACTACCCCGACGGTATGCTGATGATCCGCGCCGGCTTTGCCCGGGTCTCGGTCAAGCTCGGCACCGGAGAACGCACCATTACCTACCTTGGCGCCGGCGACCATTACGGCTTTCCGGGCCTTTATCACGCCTGGCGCGACGGCGAGACCAGGCCGCTTGGCACCTCGCTCACCGCGCTCGGCTACGTCGACGTGCTCAGGGTGCCGACCCATATCCTGGAGACCTATCTGTTCCCCAAGATCGAGTCGGCGCCGGCCAGGCTGGTGGACATGGCCAAGTCGCGCCGGTTGTCCGACGACGCGGCCATGGAGTGGGCGGTCGAGGACCGCTTCATCAACGGCACCAAGGCGATGCTCATCGACATGGACCGCTGCGTTCGCTGCGACGATTGCGTGCGCGCCTGCGCCGCGACCCACGGCGGCAGCCCGCGTTTCACGCGCCACGG
This sequence comes from Chloroflexota bacterium, assembly GCA_022572465.1. GTDB lineage: Bacteria > Chloroflexota > Dehalococcoidia > SHYB01 > SHYB01 > JACZVV01. Next base: position 768 of record JACZVV010000143.1, on the reverse strand, counting down.
CAGCACCTTCGATCACTGGATGGTGGCGAACGCCTGCATGCACTGCGCCGATCCGGTGTGCATGATCGGCTGTCCCACCGGGGCGATCCACCGCTCCGAACTCGGCGGCATGGTGGTGATCAACGACGACACCTGCATCGGCTGCGCAACCTGCGCCAACTCGTGCCCCTACAACAATATCCGCATGGTCGAAATCCGCGATCTCGGCGGCGCGCCGCTGATCGACCCGGAGACCCAGCGGCCCATCGTCAAGGCGACGAAATGCGACCTCTGCGCCAGCAACCCGGGCGGCCCGGCCTGCGTCCGCGCCTGCCCCCACGATGCGCTCCAGCGGGTCAATTTCGAGGGCGGCGTCGTCTTTGAGAGTTTCCTCAGGTGAAGCTCGCCACCGCACGGCGTGTCGCTTACCTGATCCTCGCCGCCGCGCTTTTCGTGGTCGCGGCGCTGCAGGCGCTGTACGGCGCACGCACCCTGCACGACCCGGCCATCCTCACGGGCTATTACCTGTTCGGGCTGATGGTCCTGCTCGGCCTGTTCAACCTGCGCAAGAAGCTCTCCATGGTCCCGCTGGGCAATGCCTCGGTGTGGCTACGCGTACACGTGGCCGGCGGGCTCCTCGCCGTGGCGCTGTTTTGGCTGCACATCGGCAAGCTCTGGCCGAACGGCCTGTACGAGCAGTTTCTGGCCCTGACCTTCTACTTGGTCAGCATCACCGGCTTCGCCGGGTACGTGTTGTTGCGGATCTATCCCAGCCGCCTGACCCAGAGC
>JACZVV010000034.1 GCA_022572465.1 Chloroflexota bacterium | reverse complement strand
CGTAGTCAACGAAGTCAAACATCGACCACACGCCCTTGGCCGTCGTGTCGCCGGTGAGCTCGATCTCGGGCATGTGCCCGTAGTGGACGGTCACCGCGTCTCGCACCACGCTCCTCACGTGCTCGACGATAGCCTGCCTACCGTGCTTCCAGTCGGCGGGGTCGGGAGAGGAGTAGCTCACCGCTTCCTCGGCGAACACCTGGGCAAAGCTGTCCCACTGCTTGGTGTCGAGAAAGCGAAAGTACTTCGCCTTGAGCTGTTTGATCGCTTCGAGGTCGTCGTGCCGCGTGGCGGACATCGCTGCGCTCCCGAGCTACACGGCCGCCACCTTGGTCTTGAACCGAGGCATGACGCTCTCCGCAAAGAGCTTGAGGCGGCGCTTGTTCTCCTCCATCGACGTGCTCGGCGCGTGGCCCAGGGTGAACAGGATGTGCTTGAACCCCATGTCCTCCATGGTCTTCACGCCGGCGGCTACCCGGTCGGGATCGCCGGCCAGCCACATGCGGTCCCAGAAAAAGTCAACGGTAAGCTCCTGGTTTTTGCCCAGGTAACGGTCTTTCCAGTAGTAGTAGCCGGCGGCGAACTCGCCGGTCTTCTCGATTGGGGCGCCCTGGAGATTGGTGATGTTGTCGTCCTTTTGGAACTCGCGGGCCCGCTCGGCCATCGCCCGCGCCTCCTTCTCGGTTTCGGCGATGACCAGGCCGCGCATGCTGCCGAAGTTGGTGTCGTCGACCGGGTGGCCGTGCTCCGCGGCCACCTTGCGCCATTCGTCGGTGGCCCGCTTGCACCGCCCGAACGTGGCCAGTGGGTCGGTGATGAACGGGATGCCCTTGGCGGCGTAGTGCCCCACCGTCTCGGGGCTGACCGAGGCCGTCCACATGGGTGGGTGAGGTTTCTGGAGCGGCTTGGGCAGCACGGTGACGTTCTCCACTTTGGTGAACTCGCCGTCGTACGAGAACTGGTCTTGCGTCCACGCAAGCTTCAGGATCTCGATGGCCTCGTCGGTCCTGGCTCGGGCCTCCTGCAGCGGCAGATTGAAGCCGTTGAACTCGATGGACTGATAGCCGCGGCCAAAGCCGTACATCAGCCGCCCGCCGCTCAGAAGGTCGACTTGGGCGGCCTCCTCGGCGGCTCGCAACGGGTTGTGGAACGGAAGCACCACGATGGCGGACCCGATCTTGATCTTGGTCGTCCGGGCCGCGGCGAAGGCGGCAAAGGGCATGATCGACGAGCAGATGCCGTAGTTTCGGAAGTGGTGTTCGGCGAACCACGCCCCGTCGTACCCCAGGTCTTCGGCGTACTGCACCATCTCCATCTCATACTTGTAGACGTCTTGGTGCGACCAGCCATCGGGACAGTGAAAGAGATGGAACGTGTGAAACTCCATGGCGAAGACCTCCGCCCCGCGTTTTCGCCGGGCTCGCGCTCGTTCGACCGCCGGGCTTGTGCTCGTTTCGACCGATTGTAACCCACGCCCAAGCGACGGTCTAGGATCGGCCGGCCCGGTGCGGCGGTCCGCCTGACCGGACCGCTCGCCGAAGGGGCCGGCGTTGGGCGATCGGTGCTACCTACATAGGAAAATTCATTTGACAGGCTGAAATTCCCGGCTGGCTCGTCGTCAATAATCTTCGGGAATCGTCCCTAGTCCCGCAACGCCGGGACAGGATCGAGATCGGCGAAAAACGCCTCCTCGGTTCGTTCGTTCCACCAAGGATCGGCCAGGTCCCACGTGGAGATCTCCAGGGCGATGCCGTTGGGGTCGTAGCAGTAGATCGACTTGACGCAGATGGCCCCGGTCAGCTCCTGGATCTCGGAGACGGGCACGTCGTGGGCCCGCAGCCGCTCCTGGTAAGCCACCAGGTCGTCGCGGCTGTCCACGTTGAGCGCCAGGTGGTCCAGCTTCCGGGTTGGCCCTGCCGCCTTGGCGTCGCCGGGCCAGATCTCGCTGAAGTACGACGGCTCGGGCCGGGTGTCCTTGCCGGGGAACTCCACGAACGCCAGACAGTCGCCGTTGCTCAGCTCGAAAAAGTACAGCCGCTTGAAATCGTTCAGCCCTGCGGGCCGTTGGGCCAGCACGCCTTGAGTGGGGGACCCCGCCCCTTGGGTCGCCTTGACCTTCAACCCAAGGACGTCGCGATAGAACCGCACCGTCTTGTCCATGTCGCTGGTTACCAGTACGACGTGGTTGAAACCGTTGATGTGGGCCATCTCCGTCTCCTTCCTGCGCGATCGATGACGTAACTCGCGCCGCCATACTAGCAAAGAGGGGCCGGTGGAGCAACGCGGCGCCCCTTGAACCCGCTTGCCAATCTGTGCTTGCTGTCCTGCGGGAAGCGCGGTGCTATAATCTCGCGAGAAGGTCGGGCTCAAGGAGGCTATCGTGGACTACAGCAAGTATTCCGAGAATCATTTGGACGTTGTCATTAAAGACCGGATAGCGTTGGTGACCATGAACCGCCCGGAGAAGCGCAACGCCGTCGACGGTCTCTTGCACGATGGCCTGGAGCGGATCTTCCGGGACCTGGGAACGGACCCCGACATCGGCGCCATCGTCCTGACCGGCGCGGGCTCGGCGTTCTGCTCCGGGGGCGACTTTTCGCCCGGCAGCGACGGCGCGCAGGGCGGCTCGACGTTGAACATCATGCGAGGCCCCAAGTTCCTGATCCAGGGTTTTGCCAACTGTGAAGCTCCGTTGATCGCCGCGGTCAACGGCCCGGCAGTCGGCCTGGGCGCGTCGGTCGCCCTGATGTGCGACGTTATCTACATGGCCGACACCGCCTGGATAGGCGACACGCATGTCAACATGGGGTTGGTCGCCGGCGACGGGGGCGCGGTCATCTGGCCCTTGCTGATCGGCCCGAACCGCGCCAAGGAGTACTTGATGTCGGGCAAGCGCGTGGGCGCCGAGGAGGCCGAAAGGATCGGCCTGGTCAATCACGTGGTTCCGGCCGACAAGCTGCTCGAAGAGGCGACCGGCTTCGCCAAGACCCTCGCGGCGGGACCCGCGGCCGCCATTCGCTGGACCAAGATGGCCATCAACCGGCACGTATGGCAGAGCATCAACCTGGTGTTGGAAATGAGCCTGTCGACCGAGGGTCTGTCGACCCACACGCTGGATCACAAGGAGGGGGTGCTGGCCTTCCAACAGAAGCGCGACCCCAAGTTTACCGGCGAGTAGCGTCAACGGCGGCCCCGCCGCCTCCGGCCGGAGGCATACGATACCTGGCGCTCTGCGCTCGCCGGTGGCAACCGGCGCGGGAGAGTCGCTGCCCTTGTTCGAACCTGGGCCGCCTGGGTATAATGCTTCCAGACGCCCCGAAAGGTCCCGGATGTACGCTTTCTTTCAAGGAAAATTCGTTCCCTTGGCCGATGCCAAGATATCGGTCATGACCCATGCACTGCACTATGGCACCGGCTGCTTCGAGGGCATCCGGAGCAATTGGAACGAAACCGAGGCACAGCTCTACATCTTCCGGGCCGCCGACCATTTCCGCCGGCTGCACCAGAGCGCCCACATCTTGCATATCCAGATTGCCTATGGGCCCGACGAGCTCTGCGACATCGCCGTGGAGCTGGTGCGGCGTAGTGGCCTGAAAGAGGACCAGTACCTGCGCCCGCTGGCTTACAAGAGCAGCGAGGTCGTCGCCAACCTCAAGGCGCATACGTTGGAAGACGACTTCCTCATGTTCGTCGTCCCGCTGGGCAACTACCTCGATCCGTCCAAGGGCGTCCACTGCGCCACGTCGAGCTGGCGTCGCATCGACGATATGAGCATTCCGCCTCGGGCCAAGGTGACCGGCGCCTACATCAACAGCGTGCTGGCCAAGACCGAAGCGGTGCAGAGCGGGTTCGACGAGGCCATCTTGCTCAACGCCGACGGCCATGTCGCCGAAGGCACCGGCGAGAACCTCTTCCTCGTTTTCGACGGCAAGCTGATCACGCCTGGCGCCACCGAAAACGTGCTGAAGGGCATCACGCGCGACACCGTCATCGAACTGGCGCGAGAGGAGTTGGGCATCGAGACCGAGGAGCGGCCGGTGGACCGGACCGAGCTGTACATCGCCGACGAATCGTTCTTGACCGGCACCGCCGCCCACCTGACGCCCGTCACCAAGGTCGACCACCGGAACGTGGGTAACGGTGAGATTGGGCCGATCACCAAACGCCTTCAGGACCTCTACTTCGACGTCATCCGTGGCATAAATAAAAAATACATCGATTGGTGTCTGCCGGCGTTGGGCGAAGATGGTCGGGTCCAAGCCGGCGCCGAGGCCCAGGGCAGGACCGCCAGGGCCTAGGGCGGCGGGAGACCACCGCGTCGTGGGTCCTTGCTCCGACGACGAGTAGCTGGCCGGTGTGTTTAGCCTAGCGGTCGATTACTTCCTTCTGGTCTTCTTCGCCGCGTGCGGCGTGATCCAACTCGCGGCCGCCCAGAGCCGTATCGGCGGCCTGCTGTTCGTCTCCCACGTCGGCGCGGGCTACGTCATCGGGCTTGGCCTGCTGGCTGGCGCATTCGCGTGGTTCGTCGCTACCGGCGACCAGAACATCCCCGGCGACCTCGGCGGTGTCGAGGGGGCGCAGCAGTTCGGCCTCTTCTTCGCCGGCGCCGCCGGAGCGGTCGTCGCCACGATGGTCGTCGCTTCGTTGGCCCAAATCCGAACGTCCGGCGAGGCTGTCGAAGGCACGGGCGTGGAGGCCCTGCGCAACCAGACCTTGCTTGCCGTGGCGATGGTGCGATTCCGCAGGTGGCGTGGCCATGATCGACGCTGACCGCCAGCTCTTCGAATGGATCAACGGCCTGGCCGGCGAGTCACAAGCGCTGGACAACGTGATGACGCTGCTGGTCAGCGACTTCTTTCTGCCGGTGCTGATCGCCCTGGCGGCCTTCTCGCGCTGGTTCGTGGGCCGGACGGCTCAGGAACGTCTCGCCAACCAGTGGGGGTTTCTCTACGCCGCCATCGGCGCGGGAATGGCCAACCTGATCATCCAGATCTTCAACCAGAGCTTCCATCGCCCCCGTCCGTTCATCACGCTGGAAGACGTCACCGTGCTGTTCTACCGGCCCACGGACCCAAGCTTCCCGAGCAACGCCGCGGCCTTCGGCTTCGCCATGGCAGCGGGCGTGTGGCTTACCAACCGGCGCTGGGGGGCGATCATTGGCGTCGGGGCGCTGCTGTTCGCCTTCGCGCGCATCTACGCCGGGATGCATTTCCCGTTGGACGTCATCAGCGGGGCGCTTCTGGGCATCCTTACCACGTGGTTCTTCGCCCGGATGCTGGACCAGGCGAAGCCGGTGGTGGACTGGGCCTTTCGGCTCCTGCGCTGGTTCCACCTGGCCTAGGGCCTAGCGGAACGGGCCGAACCGGCGCTTGGCCTGCTTGGGCTCGGGGACGTCGACGGGACGGCCCTCGACGATGGCGGCGGGGACGGTGGTCGCCATCTCCAGCGCGCGCTCGTCGCCGACGATCTTGGCCGCCGCGCGGACACCGTCGCTCATCACGGGGACTCGCGGTCCTCGCGCCATGTGAGCGTCGGTGGCGATGACGTGGACCAGACCGTGGCGCAGCATATGCTCGGCGGCCCGCTGAAAGTCCCGCCCGAACGCGCCGGTGATGCTGGCGCTGGTCACCTGGGCCAGCATCCCCCGTTGAACGAAGCCCTCCAGGACCTCGGGCCGGCTGGCTAGGGCCTCACACCGCTCAGGGTGAGCGATGATGGGAATCAGGCCGCTCAACTGAAGCTGGGACAGGGTGTCGTCGGTGTAGAGGGCCAACATGCCCATGTAGGGCAACTCGACCAGGATGTAGGACGTGCCGTTGATGGGCAGGGCCGTGCCCTGCTCGACCTGCTGAGGCAGGTCCGGCTCCAGGTAGTTTTCCGTCGCCAGCAGGAACCGAACCGAAATGCCGTCGGTGGCCGCTGCCTGCCGCAGCCGATCGGCCTGCTCGTCCAGGCGGCCGTGTCTCGTCAGAGCGGCTACGTCGCGGTTGTGGGGCGTGAGCAGCACCGTCTCGATGCCGTCGTCCGCGGCGATGGACGCCATCTTCAGGGCGTCGTCCATGCCCTTGGGGCCGTCGTCGACGCCGGGGATCGTGTGGTTGTGGATGTCGACGAACGGGGCGTTCATCGCCGCATTTCGATGACTCGGAACGACTCGGCCACCTTGAGGCCGTTCTCCTTCCCCGCGCGCTCGGCGTTCTCTCGCATGAACTTCTCGAAGTCGACGTTGCGGCGGGGCGCAATCTGGCTCTCGTGCCGCTTCAGCGCTTCGATCTTCGTGCTCAGGGTGTCGCTGATATCGATATGGGTGTCGGCGTTGTCGCTTCCCCACAGGTACACGTAGCCGGTCTTATGAGGCTCGAGACCGAGCTCTTTGTGCTCGGGGAAGGAGAGGTGGTCGCGGGACAGGGGGAACACCGCGTCCATGGTGACCTGGCCGGTGATTCGGTGGTCGCGGTGCTGATAGAAGCCCCGCCGGTGAGGGTCGGTGGTCATGACCACGTCGGGCTTGTGCCGGCGGATCTCCCGGACCAGGTCGCCGCGGAACTCTCGGTTGTCTTCCAGCTCACTGTCGCTGTGGTTCAGGAACACCACCTCACTCACACCCAGCACCTTCGCGGCGGCCCGCTGCTCCTTCTCTCGGATCGCCGCCAGACGCGCCGAGGTCATTTCGGGGTCAGCCGACCCCTTGTCCCCGTTGGTGCACACGACCAGAACGACCTTCGCTCCTTCTTTGGCCCACTTCGCGATGGTGCCTCCGGCGCCGATCTCGGCGTCGTCGGGGTGAGGGGTGCAGACCAGGACGGTTTTCGGCGTGAAAGACATAAGGAATCACGTCCAATGTTAGAGTATTTGGGGCAACCACGACTCTTAACTGTGCCGGAACAAGGCGACCGCTGTCAAGGGATGCGGCGCGCCCTCCGGCCCGTTCCGGCGGAAAGGTGGCGGCGCGGAGTGATGCGGCGCCACCGGAAGTATAGGGCGTATACGGTATAGGGCGTATACTTGAATGAGCGCGGCCGAACGCGGCCGATCCGGCAACTGAAGGGATGATCCAGTCATGGAACCACAACAACCGGAAGGCGGCTCCATCGAGAGCGCGGATATCCACATCAGCATCTTCCCCCACCTGGACGAGTTCATGGCCATCGACCTGCGCAACCGCCAGGAGCCCCAGGTCCGCGTGGTGAGCACCGGCGAGTTTCTGACCCCGGAGTACTATCTGGAGCTTGAGAAGCAAATCTCCGAGATGCTCCGGGCGCCTGGACCTCCATTCATGGCGTTGATGGCCCTGCCCGCCCGCGTCCAGGCGCTGCTCCAACAGAAGGGGGTCGAGCGGCTTGCCAAGCTGTTCGACGGTGAGGGACAAGAACGGAAAGAGAGCCGAATCTCCCTGTTCTTGTGCACCGGCCCGATTCTGAACATGAGCGACGACGAGATTTCGAGCGCCCTGAGCGGCTTCTTTCAGGACCGGTTTCCCGGGCCTTTCGTCGATGAGTGCAATTCAACGTTCCGGCGCCTGCTGGCTCGGGAGAAAGAGATGGTCCTCCAGCGCGAGCGCGACGAGCTGCGCCGGGCCGTCCTGGGAGAGTCCGACCAGTTCTTCACGTTGTGGCAGGACCGGCCCGGAACCGGGTTCAGTCCTCAGTAGCGCCGGGCTGAGGCTTTTCCGCGATCAGGGCTGGGGACGGGCGCTCCCGGCGACGGTCGTGCTGAGCGTTATCCCACCACGCGGTTGGTGAGGACGCCGATCCCGTCGATCTCGCATTCGATGACGTCGCCGGGACTCATCGCGCCCGGGCCGGGCGGCGTGCCGGTGCTGATGACATCGCCGGGCTCCAGCGTCATGACTGAGCTGACCCACGCCACCGCCTCGCCGATATTGAACGCGAGGCCGCTCGTCGAGCTGTCTTGCTTGACCGTCCCGTTGAGCCGGGAGCGGATGCCCACCGCGCCGGCGTCGATTCCGGTGACGATCCATGGGCCCATGGGGCAAAACGTGTCGTAGCTCTTGTAGCGCGTCGATGCTGGGCCGTCTTCCTTGCGGGCATCGAAGGAGGTCACGTCGTTGACGATGGTGAAGCCCATGACGTGTTCCAGAGCCGACTGAACGGGCACGTCCTTGGCGCGGCGTCCGATGACCACGCCCAGCTCCGGTTCGAAGTTGATCGACGCTACCGTGGGAGGACGCTTGATCTCGTCGCCGTCGGCGATGACGGCTGAGGAGGGTTTCAGAAAGATGCCCGGCCCGGCCCGCTCACCTTTGGAGCCGTAGTTCCCCAAAAGGCCGACCACCTTGTTGGCGGGCTCCACCGGCGCCAGGAGCCGCGCCTCGGCGAGGGGGCCCAGAGCGCTGCCCCGGCGTGGGCCGCCGAACCGGTCTCCGACGAGGGCGAAGATGCTGTCGCCGTCGACCTCCACCCACGTCGTCTGTCCGCGCCACTCGACCCGGGCAATCTTCATGCCGCCCGTTCTCCCTCGTCCCTTGTTCCTGTCTCCCCCGTGCCTATCTTTTTCGGAGTGTGGCCACGCATTCGATGTGGTGGGTATGGGGAAACATGTCGATCGGCTGTATCTCCTCGAGGGCATAGGCCTCGGCGCACAAGTGCTTCAGGTCGTGGGCCAGGCTCGCGGGATCGCACGAGACGTAGACCACCCGGCGAGCGCCCAGCGCGATCAGAGCGTCCAAGGCCTCGACGTGACAGCCAACCCGCGGCGGGTCCAGGATGACGGCGTCGGGCCGCTCGGGGAGCTGGGCCAACGCCTGCTCTGTCCGGGCTTCGATCAGCGTCACGTTGGACAGACCCTCGATGTTCACCCGGGCGTCTTCGATGGCCGACGCCGACTCTTCGATGGCGAAGACCTGCTTGGCATCCGCGGCGAGGAGCACGGCGAAGGTGCCGACACCGGCGTAGGCGTCCACCAACGTCTCGCTGCCCGACAGTTCCAGCCTCTCCCGCACCAGCTCCACCAGGCGCTCGGCCTGCCGGATGTTGACCTGGAAGAACGACGGCGAAGCGATGCGGAACCTTCGCCCCAGCAGCTCCTCCGTGTAATGGGTCTGGCCCGTCTCCATGGCGACCTTCGGCGATTTGAACGTCGGCTGGACCAGCCGCTGATGCGTCTCCGGGCCATAGCGGACCGAGACCTGCGTCGTCTCGTGGCACTTGTCTTGCAGCTGGGTCAGGGTTTCGTTGATGCCGTCGTTCATGATCAGGCATCGGTCGATACGGACGAAACGGCGTCGTGTCCTGTTGACGAAACCGAGCTGCCCGCTCGGTCCTACCGTGAAACGGGCGTGATTCCGGTAGCCCCAAGGGTCGTCGCATCCGATGGCCGGCGCCACGGGCGGATCGTCGAATCCTCCGACCCGCCTCATCTGGTCCGCCACCAGCTTGGTCTTGATCTCCAGCTGGTGCGAGTACTCGATGTGCTGCCATTGACAGCCGGTGCACGCTCCGACATACGGACAGGGTGGCGTGACGCGATGCGGCGATGGGACGATGACCTCGTTGAGGTCGGCTTCGAAGAATCGCTCGTGCTTCCGCCAGATGGTGGCATCCACACGCTCGCCGGGGATGGTGCCCGCCACGAAGACGGCATCGCCGTTCCACCGTGCGAGACCCTCGCCCATGAAGGTCATCTCCTCGATGGCCAGCGTGGCGTCGGTGGGGTCGATAAGCTGGTATTTTTTCTTTCTGGCCATGGCTCCGACGTTCAACTATATCGGAATAACCGGGGCCCCGCAAAAGCGAGGGACTCCCAATGACATTTGGAGCGGCCCGGCGTACAATACGTACCTGTTATGGTCAGCCGTCTCCCTTCCGTTGCGCCTCGCGGAGCCGCTCCGTCTTGACCGGCCAACGTCCCAGCGACGCACCCCAAGACATCAACGTCGGGCTGGTCGGCATCGGCGTGGTCGGCTCGGCGGTGCTCGATTTCTTCGCCCGCGGGCCGATGGAGCTGGCGACTCCAGGAGGCGAGCTTGGCGGCCCCAACGCGGCCCGGGTGCGGCTTTGGAGCGCGGCCCGGCGCTCCCGGCACAACCCCCACGGAGCGCCCGAAGCCCTTATCGAACGCACGGTGAGCCGGGACGATGACGGTCGGCCGCGGTTCTTCTACGACACCGACCCCGGCAATCAGACAAGCGGGCGTCGTTCCGGCGGGCCCGCCTGGCGGGAGGTCGTCCGGGACGAGAACGTGGACATCGTGGTGGAGGTAACCGGCTCTCCCGTGGCCGAGGCGCTCATCGAAGAGGCGTTGTGGGAGGGCAAATGCGTGGTTACCGCCAACAAAACGGTCCTGAGCCGGACCGGCTACGAGCTGGTAAAACTGGCCCGGTCCCGAGGCGTCGTGCTGGCCTACGAAGCGGCCGTGGGCGGCGGGATGCCGGTGGTGCAGACCATCGGCAGCTCCATCGGCGGACGGGTCACCGCCATCCTGGCCATCCTCAACGGAACCACGAATTTTATTCTGTCGGAGATGCGGAAGGCCAACGCCGGCGGCGGAGCAGGCCAGGCGGCCTATCCCGCAGCCGTCTGCGCGGCCATCCATGGCGGACTGGCCGAGGCCGACCCCAGCGCCGACGTCTTGGGCGAGGACGCTCGCAGCAAGATCATCATCTTGGCCGGCTTGGCCTTCGGCGTCCGGCTCCGCCCCCGCGACGTCTACGTTCGGGGCATCGCCCGCCGGGGCATCGCCGACGCTCCGACCCCGCTGGGACGGGCCGCCTACCATGCCTGCGCCTCCGGCGACGGCGAGCCGTGCCAGGAGGTGTGTGGACAGGACGACCACATCAGCACGCAACCCGTTTTTCAGGCGGCCGATCTCGAAGTGCTGGACCGGCTGGGCTACGTGCCCAAGCTCCTGGCCGGCGCGCAGCCGGCCCCGCTGGCCCTGCCGGCCCCGATGGATGGCGCCGGCGGCGAGCCCGATATCGTGGCGTGGGTCCAGCCCGCCGTGGTGCCAACGGACCATCCGTTGGCCAACGTCGATGGGTCTGGAAACGCGTGCCTGCTGGAGGTCGAGTCTCCCGCCCGCGAGGGGACCGGCGAACCGGCCAAAGGCTATACGATCGCGCTCCAGGGTCCCGGCGCCGGCGGCCCGGAGACGGCCTCGTCGGTCGTCGCCGACATCCAGTTCTGCGCGCGCCAGCTTGCAGCGGCCGGGCGAACGACCGGCGCGGCGCGAACCGGCTGCGCGACCGGGCCCCTGTATATGTATGGAGCGGGGGCCTTCAGCCGCCCGCAGCCCTACCACGGAACGCCGGCCCTCCACCGCCAGAGCGCGCTGGTCTTGCCGTTCCTGCTCCGGTTCAAGGGCAGCGGTGACCTCGACGCGAAGGCGATGGCCTCGGTGTTGGGAAGACATGGCATCCAGGCAACGCCCATCGACGCAGCCGGCTCAGGGGACAACCGATACTTTCGCACCCACCCTGTCTCCATGAAGGCGTTGGAGCAGGGACTGGAAACGGTCTTGGGAGAGCTCGGCCCCGGCAAGGCGCCCCTCGACGTGTTGTACCTGCCGGTGCTGGAAGGGGCGCGGTGGGGGAGTGGGACGGAGGCGTAGGCCGGGCGCTGGAGCAAATATCCGCTCCTCCGCGTAGGGGTTCTGGAGACGAACGATCATGACGCCAGCCAACGGACGTGCCATCGACACCAGCCTGGTGCGAGGCCGAATGCGCCTCGTCGGCGCGGCGCGCAATCGACTGGAGCGCGAGGGGTTTCTGGAGGTCCAGACGCCGCTGCTGCATCACCGGCTCAGCGGATTCGAGCGAGGCGCCGGATTCAGCACCTTCTCCTCCGCGCTGGGCGAGCGACTGTGGTTCCGCGCCGCGCCCGAGCTCTATCTGAAACGACTGCTGATCGACGGGCAAAGCGGCGGCATGGACAAACTGTTCGAAATCGCCGTCTGCTCTCGGGACGAGCTGGACGAGGCGGTGCCCGGCGAGAGCTTCGACCGGCCCGAGTTCACTTTGCTGGAAGCCTACGCCTGTGCCCCGGACCACTGGTCGCTGGAGCCGCTGCTGCGCGACGTCATCAACGAAGGCGTCGAGCGGCTGGAAGCCGAGGGTCTGGCCGACGCAACCGGAGCGCAGGCCGTGTGGGATCGGTTGCGTGCGTCCGGCGCGTGGGAGAGGCGGACCTACGCGGAGCTGCTACGGCGCGTCGATCCCGATTTCGACCTGGAAGAGCTGCTGCGGTCGGCCTCGGAAGAACTGGTCCAAGCTGCTGGTTCCGACGTCAATCGCGCCGAGCTTCACGCCCAGGCCATCGAGGCCCGAGCCGGCGACGGCCGCCTGCGGGACGCCGCCATGGGCCTGGCCTACCAGTCGGGCGAGCTCGCGCCCTACCTGCGCGCCGGACCGCAAGGCTATTGGTTCGATTTCGTGGACCGCGCCTTTCGCACGAAGGTCGCGCCGGGCCTCGATGGCCCCATGATCGTCCACGGCCTGCCGGTGGAGTCGAGCCCCCTGGCCGAGTCCGACGACGGCATCCATTCGCTCAAGTGGGAGCTCTATTTGGACGGCGTGCGCGTGGCCCTGGGCCAGCGCGAGCTGATGGACGCCGAGGCCCAGACGGTGCGGTTCCAGCATCTCGACCGGCTGCGGCGTCAGGGCTACGACTTGCTGCCGGAGCCCGACGAGACGTTCCTGGAGGACCTGGCGCGTTGGCCCGCGGAGCGGCCGGTCATCGGCATGGGCATCTACCTCGACCGCCTGGCCGGAAGCCTCCTTGGGCTGGTCAGCGGCGACGGACACGGCCAGGAGCGGATGCTGCCCAACCTGTACAAGGGATACACCCGCTAACGCTCCGACGGGTGCGAAGCCCCACTCGAGAGGACCACGGTGGACGAGCGAGAAGCCCGGAGAGCGAAGCTCCAGCGATTGCGGGAGAAGGGCGTCGACCCTTACCCCCATCGTTTCGATCGCTCCCACACCATCGCCGAGGCCCGGCGACTGGGTGAAGAGGCCGGCGACGATGCGGAGCCCGCCCGGGTGCGGCTGGCGGGTCGGCTGACCGCCATCCGGCGCATGGGCAAGGCGAGCTTCGCTCAGCTCGAGGACCAGGACGCCCAAATCCAACTCTACCTCACCGTCGACAAGACCGAGGACTTCCAGTCGTTCAAGGAGCTCGTCGACCGGGGCGACATGGTCGGCGTCGAAGGCACGTTCTTCGTGACCAAGACCGGCGAGCTCACGGTTCAAGCGGAACGGTTCGTCCTGCTGGCCAAGGCCCTCCAGCCCCTCCCCGAGAAGTACCATGGTCTCCGGGACGTCGAGACGATGCGACGGCAGCGTTACCTCCACCTCATCGCGGACAGCGAGGCTCGGCAGCTCTTCAAAAAGGGCAGCCGCATCGTTCTCCTCGTGCGGGCGTTCTTGGACCAACGGGGGTTCGTGGAGGTGCGGACGCCCACGCTCCAGCCCATCTACGGGGGCGCGGCGGCGCGTCCCTTTCGCACCTATCACAACGAGCTCAAGCGGGACCTCTACCTCCGCATCTCGCCGGAGCTCTACCTCAAACGGCTGATCGTCGGCGGGCTGGACCGCGTCTATGAGATCGCCAGCGTCTTTCGCAACGAAGGGATCGACTCACACCACAACCCGGAGTTCACGCTCCTGGAGCTGTACCAGTCCTTCGCCGACTACACCGACATGATGAAGCTGACGGAGGAGATGGTCCGGTTCGTAGCCCAGGAGGTCAACGGCTCCCTTACCTTGCCCGCGAGGAGCGTCGACGGGCACGAGGTCGAAATCGACCTGGGCCCGCCGTGGCGGCGCTTGACCTACCTGGACGCCATCAAGGAATACGCAGGGGTTGACGTATCGACCGTTGCCACTCGAGACGAGGCTCTGGCGGCGGCGGCGGGGGCGGGGCTCACCGTGACCGAGCTTCAGGAGCTGACCTGGGAGGAGGTCCTCGGCCGGCTCTTCGACGAACGCGTCGAGCGGCGCCTGGTCGAGCCGACGTTCATCATGGACTACCCCGCGGCGCTCTGCCCGCTGACGAAGCGGCACCGCTCCGATCCCCGGCTGGCCGAGCGGTTCGAGCCCTTCGTCGCGGGGATGGAGCTGGGCAACGCCTTCTCCGAGCTATCCGACCCGGAATATCAGGCGGCGCAGTTCGCCTTGCAGCGCGAGCGGGCGCAGTCGGGCGACGAAGAGGCCCATCCGACCGACGACGACTACGTCACGGCGTTGGAGTATGGCCTGCCGCCGACCGGGGGCCTGGGGATCGGCCTGGACCGCCTGGTGATGCTGCTCACCGGGGCCGCCAGCATCCGCGACGTGATCTTGTTCCCGCTGCAACGGGCGTCCGGCGGCTGACGCGGGGGCGGCTAGCCGTCCCGATGGGAGAAAGAAGCTTGGAACTTCGTCAGCGGGTACGCGAGGTCGTCGTGGACGACGGCTGGGCCCTGATCAAGATCGATCAGGTGCCCGACAAGCCCGGCGTGGCCGCGGCCATCTTCGGCGCCATCGCCGACGCCGGAATCTCCGTCGATCTGATCCTTCAAAACGCCGGCGAGCGTCAGATCGCCGACCTTTCGTTCACCGTCAGGGCGGCGGACCTGCCGAAGGCCAGGGGGTGCCTGGAGACGATCCAGGCGGCGGCCAACGCGAAAGCGGTTCACACGCTGCAAGACCTGGCCAAGGTCGAGCTGGTGGGCACCGGCATCCTCACCGACCCGTCATACGTCGGCCGCATGTTTCGGGTGCTTGCCGACGCGGGCGTCAACATCCTGGCCATCGGCACCAGCGAGATCCGCATCTCGTGCCTGGTCCACCGGGCCGACCGGCAGCGCGCCGGCGACGCCCTCAGCGCGGCCTTTCAGGTGAACGCCGCGCTCTAACCGCTAGCCGAGAAAACGAACGCTGGGCCCCCAGCGCCGCGTGTGGGCTTGGCGCAACCGCTCCAAGCGCCCCTGGTACTCGGGGGCTGCGATCTCGTCGGTGGTCATGATCAGGGCGTCCTCTCGATTGTCGGCGTAGTAGCGCTTTCGGACGCCCGCGGGATTGAACCCGTACTTCTCGTACAGGGCCTGAGCCCCTCGATTGGAGACCCGTAGCTCCAACGTCATGAGTCGCGAGCGCTGGGGGAGGGAGAGCTCGATGCTGGCCAGCAGCAGCAGTTCGCCCACGCCGTGCCGTCGGTCTTGCTCCCGTACGCCGATGGCGGTGATGTGGGACTCGTCGCCCATGAACCAGACGCCGACGAAGCCGACGATGGTCTGAGAGAAGTCGGGGGGAGGCAACGCCGGTCCGACGAGACGGTCTCTGACGCCGGTGACCAGGCGTTGGAGGAGCGACGGCGGCTGGCGCGAGCGCTCTCGGGCGGCGAAGGCGCGGGCCTCCGATTCAGACTGTGAGGGATCGGCGGTCGCGCAGGCCACGAGGTACGCCGCCCGGCGGTTGCGCAGCTCCCGAACGAACGGCGTGGGCGCCCACCCGGTGGGAAAGCACTCTCGCTCCACCTGGACGACCTGGACAATGTCCTCCATGCGCATCGGGCGCACGAAGAAACCCATGGGTTTTTGCCCCGGTTGGTCTGGGGCTTCCGCCACTTTCATGGGACTGTCGCGGATTCTATCACAGGCCAAATTCCGCTGCTATCCTATGAAGGCCGCCCACGTTACTATTATCATGAAAGAGCTCTCCTCCACTGCCATCGAAGACCCGACCCGGGGAGGCCGGTTCAGGTCGCTCTGCAAAGGGAGCCCATCTTTGTCGGTTGACGACTCCCTGGTCGCGGCCTATCAGGCTGGCGACCGTTCAGCGTTCGAGGGCATCTACGAGACGTATTTCGACCGGATCTATCGATACGCTCTCGTGCGCATCGGCAACGCAGCCGAATCCGAAGACCTGGCGGCCGACGTGTTCCTCAAAGCCCTGGAAGGGCTCGGTTCGTACAGGGCCCGAGGGGTCCCCTTCTCCGCCTGGCTGTTTCGCATCGCCCACAATTTGGTCGTCGATCTCTTGCGCCGCAGGTCTCGACGACCGACCACGATACTGACCGATACGCTGCCCTTGATCCAGGACGCCCCGGATGATCTGGTGGTCACGGGCCTGACCATCGCCGAAGTGATGGACGCGATGGACGAGATAACCGATCTGCAACGGCAGGTCATCGCCATGCGATTCGGCGCCGGACTCTCGGTGGCGGAGACGGCACAATCGATCAAGAAGAAAGAAGGGGCCGTGAAGGCCTTACAGCACAGTGCGATCCAAGCGTTGCGCCGCCGCATGGCGCAGCGAGGGCACGCGACCCCTCAATGAGGATGCGAGTTTCATGAGCCGCAAGCGCGAACCAACCATCGAAGAGATCTTGAACCAGTGCGTCGAGCGCATCGCTCGAGGGGCCACGGTCGACGACTGTCTCAGCGCCTTCCCGGAGTGGGCAGAGGAGCTGGCGCCGCTGCTCGAGACGGCCAACGTCCTTCAGGGCGGCCTGCGCATGGCTCCAACTGATACGGCCCGGTCCGCCGGCCTTGAACGAGTGCGTCAGGCGATGCAACGGGTCCCGCCAAAGAAGCCGTCGCGGCTCCCCGTCCTCGGAGGTCCGCTGGGAGCTTGGGCCGCCGCCTCCGTGGCAGTGGTCATCTTCGCCGGCGGGTTCGGCGTCGTTCAAGCCTCGTCCGACAGCCTGCCCAACGATGTGCTCTACCCGGTGAAACGCACGGTCGAGCGGGTGCGCCTGGCCTGGCCCCTGCGGTCCGACGAAGGGAAGGCACGCCTGTCGGAGAAGTTCGCCCGGCGGCGAGGTGAAGAGATCGCCCGAATCGCAACCAATAACAAGCCGGAGCGCGTGGCGGCCCTGGCGAAACTGCTGGCCAAGGACGTCGATCGCGCCGTTGGGCTTTCCCTCAAACAGGTCGACAAAGCCGAGGCCCGGGCGGCCAAGAGGCTCCGGCGGGCCACCGGAGAGCCTCCCGAGTCTGAGATGCAGCGGATCAGGGAGCTCTACCTGACGATGGAGACCCGGCTCGGCGGGACCAGGGCTCGATTGGAGCGGGACTATCTCCTCACCCGCACCCGCCTCGAGGCTCTCCTTATCCTCGCTCCGGACGATCGCAAGGCCCAGGTCCAATCGGCCATCGAGCAGCTGGACCGGCACTACCAGGACGGCCTGCGGCGTGTCGACGAAAGGATCGCCTTGCTGAAAGAGCACGGGCCTCCCTTCGCTCGAGGCGCCCCAGGGCTGGACGGGCGGAAGGCGGGGCCAGAGCTCCGAAGCCGCCCGGCCACCTCGATCTAGAAGCTATTCCAAATTTCCCTCGCCCTTCGAGGGAGAGGGTTAGGGTGAGGGCGCTCCCGCGAGGCGTTTCCCCAACGGCGCGCTAGCTCGCCAGGCCGGGCCAGCGCTGTCGCCTTCCCCGCCGCTGTCGTTCTGTGCGACTGCCCCGAGGGGAGCGTTACTCGTACCGCAGGGCGTCGGCTGGGGCGATTCCAGCCGCCTGGCGAGCGGGCAGGATCGTCGTTACCAGCGAGAACAGGTACGCCCCGCCGACGATGATCACCACGCGGAGCCAGGGAATGACCAGGCTGACGTCGCGCTCGTCCGACTGGATATCCTGGACGAGGTTGAACGACGTGAGCAGGCCCGTCGATAGGCCGATGGCGATTCCCAGCAATGCGATGAACGACGACTCCATGAGGAAACTCAGGCCCACCATCCAGCGGGTGAAGCCGATGGCCCGCAGCATGCCGATGTGATGGCGGCGCTCGACGACGGCCCGGGCGCTGATCACGCCGATGGCCGCGATGCCGACGACCAGGCCCAACGCCATGAACCCGGTGAGCAGGTCCAGCACCGATCGCCGGGCGGACCGGCGGTCGTCGATCTGCTGGTTCAGATCGATGGTGTCCATGCCAAAGGGAAACAGGGCGGCCTCGATCTTCTTGTCGGCATCGACGGAGCCCCGCTCGACGTTGAAAAACAGCCGTGTCGCGTTGACGGTTCTCGGAAGCGCCGCCTCGAGCGTGCTCGTCGACGTGAACACCGAGGGCGGCATAAAAAAGAAAAAAAGCGTGTCGTCCAGCACCCCGATGACCGTCAAGTCGACGAACGTGCCGCTCTTCTTGTCCAGCACCGAGATCTCGATGGGCTCCATGCTGTCGTTCTCGATGTAGAGTCCCTCCACGTCCAGCCGAAACCGGTCGCCGACCCCGAAGGGGCGGAAGTCGTCGCGGGCGGGCACCAGGAGAGCGCTGACGACAGCGGTCCCAGGCCGATCTCGAAGAGCCCGCCACACCGCCGCGCCGTCGAACTCGTCGCCGTCCGCAAACTCGGGTATCGCCAGCGTGAAGCCGTAGTGGTTCGATGCGATGAAGTCGTCGCCCACCCCGGTAAGGAAGGTGTCTTCGTACTCCGCGCCGAGCGAGCCGGCGAGGCGGCCCTCGGCATCGTAGATCGTGTGCAACGTCCCCACCGAAGGCCGGCCGTCGATCCGCGACACGAAGTTCAGTGTCGGTTCCGCGTCGACGATGGCGGCGAGGTCAGTAACCGGGTTGAGGCTGGCGCCAACGTTGGTGATGCTGCGTTCGGTGTCATCGAACGGGTCGATATTGCCCGGGCCCTGGGCGATGACCTCATAGCCGCCCGTTAGCCGGTCCCGATCGTCGAACAGCTGGTCGAAACTGGTATTGACCGTGGCCATCACGACGATGGAGAAGATAATCGCGGCGAAGATCGCCACCGAGAGGCCGGTCCGCCCGGTGGTCCGGAGGGGATAGGAGACGGCGGACTTGACCACGGGGGCGAGGCGGGGCACCTGTCCCAGCGTCCGCATGGCCAGGCCCAAGATCACCTTGGAGTTGTTCATGGTGACCAAGACGCCCCCGGTCACCACCAGAGCGCCCGAGATGAAGAAGATCGAGAAGCCTTGGTTCCAGTCCTCGTTGATGGCATCGAAGACGCTCGGCGGCAGGAGCCAGAACGCCAGCAAGTAGAGCCCGACGGCGATGAGCACGCCCCGTTGTGGGGCGCCGAAGTACCGCAGCGCCAACGCCAGCCCGATCGGCGCCAGAGAGGCGCCCAAACCGAAGACCGTAAGCTGGTCGTTCCGGAAGCCCAGGAGAACCAGCAGCAGCCCCAGAATGATCAGGACGATTCCCCACACCAGACTGCTCTTGCTCGCCCTCGCCATCTGTGGCTCCGGGATGTCCCGCACGGCGCGAACGATGTTCAGCTTGCTGACCCGCCAGGACGCGAAGCTGGCGGTGAGGAAGGTGAAGACGCTGCCGACGAAGAACGAGACCAGCACGCTTCGCAGGTTTACGTGGGGCGAAAGCGTGAACTCATCGGTCGGCGCCCCCTGAGCGACGGCGCCGGCGACGGCGTAGACCAGTCCGAACCCAACCGCCACGCCCAGCGCCGCGCCCACCGCGGCCGAGCCGATGCTGTAGATGCCGCCCTCGGCGACGAACATTTGCACCAGATGCGCCCGCTTCATGCCGATCGCGCGGGACATGCCCATCTCGCGTTTTCGCTCCGCGGCCAGCATGGTGAAAATGAGGAAGATGAGCAGCACGCCGACGCCGATGGAGAAGAGGCCGAAGACGGTGAAGATACTGACGAACAGGCTGGCGATCTCGTTGGCCTGGTCGACGATCTCCGACTTCAGCGGGAAGAGCTCGAGACCGCGGTCGCGGATTGCGGGCAGCTGGGCCAATCGCTCCTGGATTCCGGCGGTCAGCCGCTCGCCTTCCGAAAAGCCCCCACGGTTGGAGACCAGGATGGTCGACAGCAGCCCCTGGCGATCGAGAAGGTCCTGAACCTGGGTCAAAGAGCCCAACAGGACGACCTGGGTCTCCAATCGCTTGAAGTACCAGCCCTCGGCGATCCCTTTGACCGTCAATGCGGTGAGCCGGTCGGGGCCGAGGGCGACGCCGAGCTCGTCGCCCACGACGACGTCGAGCTGGTCGGCCCCTTCCCGATCGATGTAGACCTCGTTGGGGGCCAACGACGCGATGTCGACGCGCCCGCCGCTGGAGGTGGCCAGGGTGTCGAACTGGTCGGCGAGGGCAGGATCGAGCCCGGTCAGCATGGCGTTGACTTCGAACTGGCGGCTGCGGGGATTGACCACCGATACGTTGGAGATCAAGGCGGGCACGGCGCTTTCGACGTCGGGGTCGCTCTCGAAAATGGGAGCCAGCTCGTCGAAAACGCTCTCCGGAAACTCGTCCGGGACCGATCGCCCTTCCCAAACGGGGGAGTCGCTGTCCACCCGCACGAACTGGTCCAGCGAACGGAGATTGTCTGTGGCGCTGCGCCTGATGCTGAAACTGATCGAGTCGCCGGTGGTAAAGGCGCTGGAGATGATGACGGTGGCCAGCATGAGGCCGACGACGATCAGGATGCTCTGGGCGCGGCGGCGGGGAACGTTGCGCCAAGCCAGCCGGAACACGATCGGGTTGCGTAACAGGATGAACGCCAACGTCGCGATCATGACGGCGAACATCGCGGCCAGCACCAGGGCGATGACGCTCATGGGGGCGCCGTATAGCTCTTCCACCGTTGGGGCTCCCGCGGCTCGAGAGGCGGCCGCTACGAGTGGTTGTTGTGCTCGCTTACGATACAGCCGTCGCGCATTTGGACGGTGCGGTGCGCTCTGGAAGCCACGGACTCCGCGTGCGTCACCAGGACGAAGGTCTGTTCGTTCTCGCGGTTCATTCGACAGAGGAGGTCCATGACGTCCTTCGAGCTCCCACTGTCCAGGTTGCCTGTTGGCTCATCCGCCCAGATGATCTGGGGTTGGTTGACAAGGGCGCGGGCGATGGCGACCCGTTGCTGCTGCCCGCCGGAGAGCTCGGCGGGGTAGTGCTGCTCCCAGTCCACCAGCCCCACCATGTCCAGAACGTCCAGGGCCCGGTGATGAGCGACCCGAGCCCTGGTCCCGGAGACCAGAAGCGGCATCTCGACGTTCTCTCGCGCCGTGAGCACGGGCAACAGGTTGTACGACTGAAAGACGTAGCCCATCTCCTTGGCGCGGAACTCGGTCTTCTGGTTGTCCGATAGCGTCGCCAGGTCCATCCCTCCGATGGAAATGGCCCCGGCGTCGACCTCGTCAAGGCCCGAGAGGCAGTTGAGCAGCGTGGTCTTTCCGCAACCGCTGGGGCCCATGATGGCCACCATCTCCCCACGTGGGACGATGAGGTCGACCCCCCGCAGCGCATGGACCTGGACCCGGCCCGTGTCGTAGGTCTTGTGGACGTCCCGGGCGATGATGATGGGGGGTTCGTTGGCGGTGGTCATGCGCTCCCTCGGGCAAACGAAACCTCGCGACAGGGCCGTCGCGAGGCACCGTTTCTAGTGTAGGGCATCGGGCGGCGATGCTCAACGGGCGGGCGCACGAATCCCGGTCTTTTCATCGTCACCCTGAGCCTCGACCTGTCCCGCGGGGCGCGGGGCTTGTCAGGGCGAAGGGCCTCGTGAGAGGGGAGGCGCCTGCAGGTTTGCGAGATCCTTCGTCCCGAGACATCGGGACTCAGGATGACATTCGCGGGCTTCACCTTTCGGCACGAGGGCTGGCGGTGAACAGGAAGGCGCCGGTCGCCGCTATCGCGGCACGCGGGCGGCGTTACGGCGCCAGGGCGGCCCGCACGATCTTCTCTTGCTGTTTGCCCAACCACTCGGCTTGCTGGAAGGCGTCGTCGATCTTATCCAAGGGGAAGACGTGGGAGACGACCTTGTCGAAGGGGTACTTGGTCAGGTTTCGCGAGATGAAATCCAGGACCTGGGGCATGATCCTTGGCTCGTACAGAACGACGCCGTGGACCGACTTGTTGCCGAACACCAGCTGGGACGGGTCGTAGGACATCGTCATGCCCCGGTTGATGTTGCCGATCTCCAGGTAGCGGCCTCCCGGTCGCAGCATGTCCCATCCCTCTTGGACGACGGCCGGGAATCCCACCAGCTCGGCCACCACCTCCGCGCCCAACCCGCCGGTGAGCTCCTGGACCCGTGCGACGCGCTCCTCAGGCGTCTTGACCTCGTTGGTGTTGATCGTGTGGTCGGCGCCGAACTCTCGGGCCAGCGCCAACCGGCTCTCGATGGCGTCGATGACGATGACGGGGGCCGCGCCGATCTCCTTGGCCACGACGGTGGCGAACAGGCCCAGACCACCGGCGCCCTGCACCACCGCGCTCTGGCCGAACCGCAGTCCGACGGTCTCCCAACCCTGCGTCACCTGGCTGAAGGCGCAGTTGACCGAGGCGATGAGGCCGTCGGGAATACGGTCGTCCTCCACCCTGAAGAGCTTTCGTCCAGGGGGGACGTAGTAGTACTCGCCGTAGCCGCCGGTGAAATAGGGCCACTCGCCGACGGGCGAGGTGCGGCCTGACTTGTTGGGGCAGGCGCGCGTGACGCCCGAGAGGCAGACGGGGCAGCTCCAGCACGGCTGGAAGTACTGGTACACGATGCGGTCGCCCTCTTTGACCGGCCGTCCCAGCGAGTCGGCGCCGGCGCCCTCGCCCAGGGCGTAGACGCGCCCGGCCATCTCGTGTCCCAGGATCGCCTCGCGGGAGCCGTCAAAGCCCGCGGAGGCCATGTCGCCCCGGAAGATGTGCAGGTCCGACCCGCAGATGTTGGACATGGCGATCTTGACCAGCATGGAGCCCGGCTCCAGCTTGGGGATGGGGTACTGGCGAAGCTCGAAGGGCTTGTTGGGTCCGACGAAAACAGCGGCGCGGCCCGTGTCAGCCATGGGGAACCTCCCGGAAGCGGATGATACGCCGCCCAGGATAGCACACGGGGGCTGGCGCTGAACGGCGGCCCCTCACGGCAGCGTCAGAAACCGGTCGCAGGCCTCGTACATATGCTGCTTGGTGAGGGTCGTCATCATGAACGCGTGGCGCGCCCGCTGCTGCTGCTCCGGCGTGCGGACGAAGCGGCTCACCAGGCCGATCCCCGTGGCGATATCCTCGTCCTCCGCCTCGCCCTCGTGGATCGACCAGAACTCCACGTCGCGTTCCGTGAGGCCGTAGTGGCGAACGAAGGCCTCCGACTGTTTCAAGCGGCCGGTCGACTCGCCCTGGGGTGCGCGCTTGCGCCCCTCCGAGGCCAGGGAGAAGGCGGCGATGGCCTCCTCCAGCGACGCGCGGCGGAAGTAGGAGAGCGTATAGAAAGCGCCGATGGTCTCGGGCAGCGGCGTGTGCTCCACCATCTCGGCGCGGGTCAGCCCAAAGGCCTCGCAGAAGCGGATGTAGAGCTCGGTGTGGTTCTCCGTCTGGTAGAAGCCGGCCTCTCGCGAGAAGTTCTTGGCCAAGGCCAGGACCGTCTCCCGGTCCTTGGCCAGGGCCACCATGGCCGCGATCTCGGGCTCCGAGCGCCAGTGAAGGAAGAACTTCTCTTTGAGGAAGGCCTGGATCGCCTGCTGGGAGGCCGTGCCCGCGAGGATCGCCTCCCACAGCCGGGGCCGCTGAACGGTCCGGCCCTGCCACTCGAACAGGCTGTCGAGGAACGCTTCAGGGCTCAGGGCCGCCTCTTGCTGCGTGATGGTCATGGGGGGACCTCCTGTGGTCCTCTCCTAAGCTCCAATGACGGTTGCTTGGATCCCCGCTAACAACGGACTGAAGAACACCCCCAAACCCCCTCAAGGGGGTTCAGGGTATCCGTTCGGGGATTATGATTCTTGAAGGGGGACACCCCCTTCGACCCCCGCCAAAGGGGCCCGCCCCTATGGACTCCCCTTTTCGTCATCTTGTTACATCAATGCGTCACTATCCTCGACGCGGATGTACCGCCGGCCCCCTACACGAATGATAGTCCCTGGCTTGACGGGCACGGTCATCTGCCCACCGTCCAGTTGGTGCCCGCCCACGCGAATCGCGCCCTGATTGAGCAGGCGCCTCGCATCGCTGGAACTAGTCGCCTGCTTGGCCTTAACGATGATTTTGACAATATTCACTTCGACCTCATCAGAGAAGAGGGGCCGCACGACTACGTCAGAGTTGGGACCCCCAAGCGGTTGCAAAAAGGATAGCTCGATCGATGCCATGCTGTCTGGAGGTTCCTTGCGCTGAACAGTTCGCTCGAAGCGCTCCTCGGCGCTGCGGGCGGCGCCGGCGTCGTAGAGCTGGGCGACCAGCTCCCGCGCCATGCGCTGCTTCAGCTCCATGGGGTTGACGTCGTGGGTCTCCAGCAGGCGCCTGATCTCCGTCAGCTCCGCATCGGGCACGTCGGTAAGAAGCTCGAAGTAGGTCAAGATGAGCGAGTCGGGGATGGACATGCTCTTGCCGTAGATCTCCTCCGGCGGCTCGGCCACGCCGATGTAGTTGCCCAGACTCTTGCTCATCTTCTGGACTCCGTCGGTGCCCACCAGCAGCGAGACGAGGAAGACCTGCTGAGGCGCCTGCCCTTCCATCGTCTGAAGCTCGCGGCCCAGGAGATTGTTGAATCGCTGGTCGGTGCCGCCGAACTCCACGTCGGCCCGCACCATCACCGAGTCGTAGGCCTGGAGCAAGGGGTAGAGCAGCTCGGTGACGGCGATGGGCTGCTCCCCGGCGTACCGCTTGGCGAAGTCGTCGCGCCGCAGGAGCTGGGCCACGGTGAACCGCCGGGTCAGGCGAATCACGTCGCCGAGGTCGAAGCCGTCGAACCACTCGGTCTGCCGGCGGACCTCGGTCTTGTCGCGGTCGACGATCTTGAAGAACTGCTGCAGATAGGTCTCGGCGTTGGCGGCGACCTCCTCGGCGGAGAGCATCGGCCGGGTGCCGGCCCTCTCGCTGGGATCGCCGATCTGGGCCGTCCAGTCGCCGACGATGAGGACCACGGTGTGGCCCAGGTCCTGAAGCTGACGCAGCTTGCGCAGGCCGACGACGTGGCCCAGGTGGATGTCCGGCGCGCTTGGGTCGAAGCCCTGCTTCAGCCGCAGCGGGCGGCCCGAGCGCAGCATGCGAATGAACTCCGCCTCGACGATGACTTCGGACACGCCGCGGCGGAGGATCGATTGGAGCAGGGCGTCGTCGGGAACGGTGACGGTCATGACGAGACCCGCGCCGCCAGAACGTCCCGGGCCGTCGCCACGTCTCGGTGCAACTGGGCCACCAGGTCGTCGATGCCGGAGAAACGCTGCTCGGGCCGAATGCGCTCGATCAGCTCGATGCTCAACGTCTTGCCATACAGGTCTTGGTCGAAATTCAGCAGGTGCGCCTCGACGGTGTGTTTCTGCTCGCCGAAGGTGGGCCGGACGCCGATGTTGGTCACGGCGTCGCGGGGTTGCCCATCCACCCACGCGACGGTGCAGTACACCCCGTCGGCCGGCAGCGCCAGGTCGGACGGGATGTCGAGGTTGGCGGTGGGGAAGCCCAGCGTCCGGCCTCGCTTTTCGCCCACGACGACAGGGCCGGTGAGCCGATACGGCCGCCCCAGGAGCGTGGCCGCCGCTTGCACGTCGCCTTGGCCCAGGGCCTGCCGGATGGCGGTGCTGCTCACGATGGCGCCGGCGCGGGTCAGCGGAGATACCTGGGTGATCTGGAAACCAAGCTCACGGCCCAACGCTTCGAGCACCGGCACCGTGCCCTCCCGGCCTTTCCCCAGGGCGAAATCGGGGCCGACAACCAAACGGCGCATGCGCAGCCGGTCGGTGAGCGCGGTGACGAAGTCCCGCGCTGAGAGCTGTGACAGCTCGCGGGTGAACATGAGAGGCGCGACGTACTCGGCGCCGGTCTCCCGCAGCAGCTGCATCCGTTCGTCGAAGGCGCAGAGGTACGTGACGTGCACGTCGGGCGCCAGGACCGTGACCGGGTGGTTGCGAAAGGTCACCACCGCCGAGGCCAGGCCACCCTGGCTGGCGGCGGTCCCCACCTGGTCGATCAGGTGGCGATGGCCGACGTGGACTCCGTCGAAGACGCCAATGGTCAGCGCGGTGTCCCGCGTCACGTTTAGGGCGGCGAGCTCTTCCAGCGGTCCCATGGTCAGTCCTGTTGCCGGGCCACCTTTGGCTCTATTGTAATCCGTCTGCCCTCGTAGACTAAACTCGAGGCAGTGCCGAGGTCGCCTGGTGGATCGCCCGGACCTGGCCCATCAAGCGATTGAAGTTTTCGAAGGTCAACGACTGGGCACCGTCGGACTTGGCATGGTCCGGCGACGGATGCACCTCCACCATGATGCCGTTGGCGCCCGCGGCCACTGCGGCGCCGGCCATCGGCGGCACCAGATACCAT
>JACZVV010000142.1 GCA_022572465.1 Chloroflexota bacterium | reverse complement strand
TGGGCCGGTCGCAGGGAGGCCGGGGCCAGTTCATCGACGTGGCCTTCTGCGACGTCTCCGTGACCATCCCGCCGGGAGGCTCGGCGGACCGGGCGATGCATGGCTACTACCCGGCCTACAGCGTCTACGAGACCAGGGACGGGCGCTACCTGGCGCTGAGCATCCGCGAGCCGTGGTTCTGGGAGCGGCTGTGCCGCCTCGTCGGCAAGGAGGAGTGGGTCCCCCACATCCGGCCGAAGGGCGGCCTGCGCGACGAGATGTTCCGTCACTTCCGCGATTTCTTCAAGGCGCGAACGCTGGCGGAGTCGACGGAGTTGCTGCGAGAGCAGGACGTGACCTTCGGCCCGGTGAACCGCACCGTGGAGGAGCTCAAGGACGACCCGCACCTGCAAGCGCGGGAGATGGTGCTGCAAACGTCGAATCCGCTGACCGGCGAGGCGGCCTACGAGCCCGGTTTCGCCCTCAAGTTCGCGGGCACGCCCGCGTCGCTCCGGCGGGGGCCGACCGCCATGGGCTCGGATACCGGCGCGATTCTCGAAGAGCTGGGCTACGACGACGCGGCCACTCGCGGCTTGCGGGAGTCCGGCGCCATCGGCTGAGCGCCTGAGGCGCAGCAACATTTGGGACGATCGGCCTCACCCTCTGGCCCGCTCCACAAATATGGAGAGGGGGTGGGGCGCACGGCTACCGAGACGGCGCCAACGACGGGCCGGCCTTCGAGGGCAGGATCACCACCGCCTTACCCTTCGCCGTGGTCTCGTGAAGCTGGTTCTCCGCCCACAGCTCGATCTCGGCCAGGTATTCGTCGCCTTCTCGTCGCTTTCCGGTCACCTTGCCTTTGAGCCAGGTCGTGTCGCCGACGTAGTTGAACCGGCGGACCTCGCCGTAGAGACGCTTCAGGAAGCCGTCGTCGCCCATCCAGTTGGTGACCGGGTGGGCCAGCCAGCACATCCGCTGGCACCCGTAGTCGTAGGCCATGGGGAGGCCCGCCGCGCCCGCTGTGTCCGTGGCGCCGTGGACTCGAATGACGGCCTCGAGGGCGCCGGAGTCGGGGTCGCGGTAGCCCCATGCCGGGTGACGTTTGAACTCCCGCAGGGCGTCGCCGTGGGCCAGGCCGCCGATGCACCCGGCTTCGAAGGCCGCGATATCGCCGGTGCTCATCGGTCCCTTCACCACCGCCGGCAGCTCGTCGCCCACCTCGATGTCGTCCCAGAACCGCGCCGTTGCCCCTCGGAACTCCTCGGTCAGGATGGCCTTCTCGATGGCCTCCAGCTCCTCCGTGCTGTATCGGTAGGGCTCCCGCTTATACTTGCCCCGCTCCCGGGCGGCGCGCCGCTCGGCCCGGAACTGCCATCCCCGGCAATGGGCGATCACCTCGCCCCGCTGGTTGCGGTAGGTGGAGACGCTGGACTGGATGAACGTGCGACCGGCGAACTCACCCATTTTTTCTTCGAGGCCGGTGAACTGCTCCTGCACGGTGATGCGGTCGTTCAGATAGATCGGCCGGTGCCAGACCCAGTCGTTGCCGGCGTGGAAACCGTGGACGCCGGGGAGGCCGCCCGTCCGGCCCGAGGTCCAATAGACGCTATAGAGAAACGTCGGCGGCGCGATAATGCCGCCGTAGCGGGTCTTGCTGGCGTAGCCCTCGTCAACCCAGAGGGGGTTGGAGTCGCCCATGCCCTGGGCGAAGTGCCGGATGCTGTCCTTTCCGGCGTACTCGTTATACTGGCCGATGCCATAGAAGCTGGGCCGGTTGAAGGTCCCCAGGCGTTCCCGCAGCCGAGCCAAACCCTCTTCGGTGATCTTGCCTTCGGCTATGCCAGCCAATCCAAACCTCCTGGTGGGACGTTGCCTTGCCTTCGTCTCCCATCGTAGAGCGGGGGAAGGTCGAGGATGCGTTCGATGCCGCGTCGGCGCAGCGCCTTCAAGATGACGAACGCTAGTATACCGCTTCGGCTCGTTCGAATCGCTGAAGGTCGCTTTCCGAGACGCCAAGCAACTCGCCCAGCACCTGCCGGTTGTGCTCGCCGAGGAGCGGCGCGTGGCGGCGAACCGAGCCGGGTGTCTCGTGCAGGCGCCAGGCCAGTCCATAGAGCCACTCTATGCCCACCATGGGATGCTCGACCTCCGGCCACACCTCCCGCTGGCGGAAGTGGGGGTCCAGGAACTGGTCTTCGATGGTCATGACGGGCATGGCCGCGACACCGAAGCGTTGCAGAAGCTGCGTGACCTCCATCGGCTCGAAGCGTCGCGTCCAACGCCGGATGTGATCGTCCAGCTCGGCGCGGCGCCGCCAGCGCCGGAACCCATCGGCGTAGCGCGGGTCCCGCGTCCAACGGTTCCTTCCCCGGCCGCCGCCGCTCTCCACGGCGCGGCAGAAGCGGCGCCACTCCTCGTCGCTGCCCACCGCGATGCTGACCCAACCCTCCTTGGCCTCGCCGCCACGGCAGGGGTAGCAGTTGTGGGGCGCCATCCCCGGATCGACGTTGCCCGTGGTCCCCTGGGCGCGCGCGTTCATGGCCCAGTCCATCACCGCCTCGCCCAGCCAGGAGGTGGTGGCCTCCCATTGGGCGACCTCGACGTGCTGGCCCTGGCCGGTGGCGTCGCGGTGCCGGAGCGCGCTCACGGCGGCCATCGCCGCGTGCAGGCCCGCCACGGCGTCGCTCCAGGCCGACTGGAGCTCGCCCACCAGCGTGCCGTCCTCGTAGCCGACCATGCTCATGAGTCCGGACAGCGCCAGGATAATGGGGGCGTAGGCGATGACGTTGCTCAAGGGGCCGGTCTCGCCGGCGGCCGGCATGCCAACCACGATGATATCGGGCCTGACCGCGCGCAGCGCATCGTAGTCCAGGCCCAGACGCTCGAGCACGCCCGGCGAGTAGTTGTGGATCACCACGTCGGTCTGACCGGCCAGCCGCTTGATGAGCTCGACGCCGTCGGCGTGCTTGAGGTTCACGGTGATGCCAAGCTTGTTGCGGTTCAGGCCGTGAAACACCGGCTGAAGCTCGGGCCAGCGGCCCCGGTCGCCGCCGGCGACGTCGTCCCCGACGATGGGCCGGCCCAGCCGCAGGCCGTCCAGCCGCACGCGGCTCTCCACCTTGACGACCTCGGCCCCCATGTCGGCCAGGAGCTGGCTCGCCATCGGCGCGGCCCACGCCGTGCCAAAATCAAGGACTCGAAACCTGCCCAGTGCTTGCATCGCTCTCACACCACCCCGGCCTGGTGGAGGCGGGTCAGCTCTCCTGGGCTGAAGCCCAGTCGACCGCAGTACACCTCCCCGTTGTGCTGGCCCAATCGCGGCGCCGGGCGCGCCAGCCGCCACGGCGAGCGGGGGAACCGGTACGGCGGGCCGGGATAGGTCAGCTCGCCGATGCCGGGCTGTTGGCGTTCCTGCCAGTACCCCCGCTGGCGGAGATGCGGCTCGTTCACCACCTCGTCGATCGTCTTGACCGGCACGCAGGGCACCCGGTTTTGCCGGCACAGCTCGAAGATGTCGGCCTTGGTTCGCTCCCGGAACCACGGCGCGATCAAGGCCTCGCTCTCCTCGGGATACTCCTCGGTCATCGCGCGGCGGTTCCGGTATCGGGGATTCTCGCTCCACGGCTGGTCGCCCAGCAGCTGGAGAAAACGCTGGTACTGCTCGAGCTGGGGGGTGTCGATGCAGATGTGGCCGTCGCTGGCCGGCAAGACGCAGTTGGGGAACAGGCCCAGGCTCATGCGGTTGCCCCAGCGGCGTCCGGGAACGCCTTTGTAGATGTACGTCGGCAGGTGGTAGCCGTTGAGCAGGACGGCCGACACCTCGGTCTCGGAGACCTCCACCACCTGTCCTTTACCCGTCTCGCCGCGAGCCAGGAGCGCCATGGCGCTGGCCAAGGCGGCGGCGAACCCCGCCAGATAGCTGCTCTGACGCAGCGGTAGGGACAGAGGCTCCCGGTCGGGGAATCCGGTGCCGTAGCTCATGCCGCCGGCGGCGCTGACGTTGATGTCGTAGCAAGCGTAGTCGCGATACGGGCCTGTGAGACCGAAGGGCGACAGCGAGGTCACGATCAGGCCGGGGTTGTCGTCGATCAACGCGGCGTAGTCCAGCCCCGGCGCCGTGGGCGACGACGACGGGTAGCTGTCGATGAAGACGTCGGCCTGGGCCACGAGCTGTTTCAAGACCTGCCGTCCGCAGGCTCCCGTGACGTCCAGGGTGACGCCCAGCTTGTTGGCGTTGAGGAAGAGATAGAGGCCGCTGTGCTCGCCGTCAGGCCGGTCTCCTGGGAACGGGCCGTGGTGGCGAGCCGGGTCGCCGTCCAGGGGCTCGACCTTCACCACGTCGGCGCCAAGGTCGGCCAGCGTCCGCCCACAGAAAGGGCCGGAGACGTCGCCGCCGTACTCGACGACGCGGATGCCGTCCAGCGGGCCCGGCGTCACGCCGGCTACCGGATCGCTGCTCATTCGAATACGCCGCCGGCATCCAGCCGGTGGACTTCGTCGGTGGGAACACCCAGCACCTCGCGCAGGATAAAGTCGTTGTGCTGGCCCAGCGTCGGCGCGGGCATGGAGACCTGGGTGGCGGCCCCCACCGTCCGCCATGAGAGGCCCTGGACCCGTCGCTGGCCCATTCGCGGGTGATCGACGTTCCTCCACGCGCCCCGTGCTTGCAGGTGCATGTCGTAGACTAGCTCCTTGCTGTTGAAGGCCGGGACGGCCGCGACGCCGCTTTTTTGGAGCAGGCGCATCACGGCATGGGGTGTGTGATTCCTTGTCCAGCCGTCGACGGCCTCGTCGAGCTCCTCGGCGTGGCGCAGGCGGCGGTACGCGTCGGCGAAGCGAGCGTCTCGCGCCAGGTCCGGCCTGCCCATGGCCCCGCAGAGCGCTCGAAACTCCCGGTCGGTCGCGACGGCGATGCTGATCCATGCGTCCTCGCCTCGGCAGCGGTAGACGCCGTGGGGCGCCATCGCGTCGTCCCGGTTGCCCCGCCGGCGGGCCGTCTCCCCCGTGAGGACGTGGGCCAGGGTGGTGTGGCCGCTGAGAGCGACGATGGCCTCCATGGACGAGAGGTCGATGGTCTGCCCGGTACCCGTGTTCCGCCGGTGGTACAGGGCGGTGAGGATCGCGTAGGCCAGAGTTGCGCCGACCCGCAGGTCGATGGAGTCGCGGATCTCCACCGGCGGGCCGTCCTCGTAGCCGGTGATGTGGCCCAGGCCGCCGCTGGCGCTGAACACGCTGGCGTAGCCGGGATAGCGCCGCAGCGGGCCGCTGGAGCCGAAGGCCGAGCTGGAGGCGAAGACGATGGTGGGATTGGACCGCCGCAGCTCTTCGTAGCCCAGTCCCAGGCGCTGCACCACCCCAGGGCGGAAGTTCTCCACGAGCACGTCGCTGATCTCTGCCAACGCCTTGACCAGCGCAACCGCCGCGGACTGTTTCAGGTTCAGCCGAAGTCCCAGCTTGTGCAGGCCGACGCTGTTGAAAGTTGGCGAACGCTCCAGGTCGCCGTCGAGCGCGTAGTCGCCGCGCCGCATGGCGTCCAGGGACGTGATGCTCTCGATCTTGATCACCTCGGCGCCCAGCAAGGCCAGGTGCAACGTGCAATAGGGCCCGGCCAGCGCCCACGTCAGGTCGAGGACGCGGATGCCTTCCAGGGGCCGCCGGGCGGCTGCCATCGGTGCGTCGGGGTTGGTTGCCGGGTTCTTGGCGTTCATAGCACGCCCGAGCGCCCCAGGTCCGCCAGCTCCCGGGACGACAGTCCCAATCGCCCGCAGAAGATCTCTTCGTTATGCTCGCCCAGGAGTGGGGCCGCGCTCCGGTAGACGGGCTTGGTGGCGGACATGCCGTAGGCCGCCGTGGGGTATTGCAGCCGCCCCGCCACCGGGTGGTCGAGCTCGGCGAAGAAGCGCCGCGCCTCCAGCTGTTCGGACGTCGCGAGGTTCGCGGCGGTGTGATACGGCGCGGCGGGGCAGCCCCGGCCGGCTGCCTCGTGATAGATGTGCTCCATGGGCAGGTCTCGGGTCCACGTCCGCAAGATTTCGTTCAATTCCAGGCGATTGGCTTTC
>JACZVV010000033.1 GCA_022572465.1 Chloroflexota bacterium | reverse complement strand
AGCTCCGAATGCCCCCCACGCCTCCGGGATATCGGGGAAACCTCTTGCGGAAAAGAGGTTTCCCCAGGATGCCCTGCAGGGGTAGGGGCAATTGGGGAGTCGCCCCTAGGTCGGCAGGAGGCGGCCCGAGGCGGCCTGGTGGGCCAGCCTCGCCGGCTCGGGCAGGCGGAACCGCGTCGCGCAGGCCAAGGTCCACTCGATGGCCGCTGCCAGATCGACCATGTGGCCGATGGAGGCGTAGACCGGAGTCACGCCGTCCCGGGTGCGCACCGCCGCGCCCACCACCTCGCCGTCATCGATCAGCTCCACCCACGACCCACGGGCGCGGGCCAACGGACCGTGCTTCCCGACCAGCACCGACTTGGCGCAGCCGACCACCGGCACGTCCAACAGCACGCCGATGTGGCAGGCGATGCCGAAGCGCCGGGGATGGGCCAGCCCATGACCGTCGACCATGATCAGGTCGGGCGCGGTCGTCAGCCTCTCGAAGACATCCAGCAGCACGGGCGTCTCGCGAAACGAGAGCAGGCCGGGGACGTAGGGCATGCTGGGCCGCTTGCGCGCGGTGCGGACCTCGACGACGTCCAGCTCGGGATAGCGGACCACCACCACGGCGCCCAGGGCCTCCTCGCCCCGGTGGGCGCCGGAGATGTCGGCCGCGGCGATGAGCCGGGGCGGCCGGCTGAGGGCGTTCTCCCGCGAGACCCGGGCGGCAAGCTCTCGCTGCACCTCCCGGGCTTCGGCGGTCGTGAGCTCCCACGAGTGGAGCGTCCTGGCGTGCAATGGCCCTCGTTCCCACCTGGCATAGCGGCTCGCGACGGCGGCGCAACGGATCATACCATCGCCGTTGGACTCGATGCTTTATGATGATGGCGCGATCCCGAGAGAGCAGCGGCCGCGAGGTCACGGCGGCCCGGCGAGACGTCTCGGGCCAAATCACCCGGCGCCTTGCGGGCGCGGGAGGCGAACGATGCGCGACGGAGTCCACATCCTCGATGCCGACACCCACCACATGGAGCCCCCAAACTTCTGGGAGGAATACATCGACCCGGCCTATCGGGACCGGGCTCCCCGTCTGACCGAATCAGACACCGGCCGCCATTATCAGGTGGAAGGCGTGCCGTTCACCAAGGGAGAGCGCAGCAGCTACCCAATGACCAAGGAGTTCAGGGAGGCCGCGGCCAAGGCATCACAACGATTCGCGAAGGCCAGAGCGACCGGCTACAGTCCCGAGAGCCGTCTCGAGGACATGGACTCGGAAGGCGTGGACATCCAGATCATGTACCCCACGCTGACGGGTCAGATGGTGGGACGGGAGTTCCACGATACGGACCTGCTGGCGGCCTGCTGCCGGGCCTACAACGACTGGAGCGCCCAGTATTGCCAAACGGCGCCGGCGAGGCTTCGCTGGGCGGCCGTCCTTCCGCTGCAAGATGTTCCAGCGGCCATCGAGGAGGTGCGCCGCACCGACGCGATGGGGACGGTCTCGTACTACGTGCGTCCTCAACCGATCAAGGGGCGCAACCTCTCCCATCGTGACTACTTCCCGCTGTGGGAGGAGATCCAACGCCGGGACAAGCCACTCTCCATCCACGACAGCGCCTCCTGCCATCTGCCGTCGTTCGGCGACCGGATGGAGACCCACACCTCGGGCCACATGATCTCTCACCCGTTCGAGGCCATGGCGGCGATGACGTCGCTCATCTGGCACGGCGTGTTCGAACACTTCCCGCGTCTCTCCGTGATTCACGTCGAAGCCGATTCCGGCTGGCTCCCCTATTGGCTTCAGCGAATGGACCAGCACTGGCGTTTCAGCGGCAACGCCGAGCATCCCGACCTCAAGCGTCCTCCGACCGAGTACTTCAAGAGCAACGTGTTCGTCGCCTGCAGGGGCGACGAGATGACCCTGAAAAGCGTCGTCGAGCTGGTTGGCGACGACTATCTGCTGATCAACTCCGACTATCCCCATCCCGACGGGACCTGGCCCTGGAGCTTCGACGAGCTCAGGCGGCAGCCGATCCCCGAATCGAGCAAGCGAAAGATCTTGTGGGAGAACGGCGTCCGCGCCTTCCGCATCGACGAGGGCGCCATAGACGGCGGCTCGTAACGCTGATCGAGAGACGGGGAGCTCTCCGAGGTCCGAATGGCTGGTCGCATCGTCTTCGTTGGAGCGGGAGCGGTGGGCTCCTACGTCGGCGGGCATCTGGCCCGCGCCGGCAACGACGTGACGCTGATCGACCCCTGGCCGGAGCACATCGACCGCATCAAGCGCCACGGCCTGCGGCTGAGCGGCACCCAGGGCGACCATACCGTTCGGGTGAAGGCGCTGCACGTCCATGAGGTTCAGGGCCTCTTCCACACACCCGTCGATATCGCGCTCATCTGCACCAAGTCCTACGACACGGAATGGGCCACGATGCTGATCGCGCAGTACCTGGCGCCGGGCGGGTTCGTGGTGTCGATGCAGAACGGCATCAACGAGGAGCGCATCGCCAACATCGTGGGTTGGGGCAAGACGGTCGGCTGCGTGGTGAGCACCATCGGCGTGAACGCGGTCGAACCCGGCCACGTGGTCCGCGCCATCCACCCGGGCGGCGCGTCGTACAAGGTCTTTCGGGTCGGCGAGACTCACGGACGGATCACGCCGCGCGTGCGGGACCTGGCCGGCCTGCTGGGCGCGGTGGACGCCGCCGCGACCACGACGAACCTGTGGGGCGAGCGTTGGACCAAGCTGACGCTGAACTCCATGAGCAACGGCCTGTCCGCCGTGACGGGCCTCGCCGGCGGAGCGATGGGAGAGCTGGACGCCGCCCGCGAGCTATCGATCAGGCTTGGCGGCGAAGCGGTCCGTGTGGGCCAAGCGCTGGGCTATGAGCTGGAACCGATTCGGGGCCTGCCGCCGGAGGATTGGGTCGCCGCCGCCGAGGGAGACGGAGCCGCCATCGAGCGCATCGAGGCCGGGAGGGCCGCCGGAAGCAGGCGCTTCACCGAGGAGGTCCGGCCGTCGACCGGCCAGGACATCGTCAAGGGACGCCGCACCGAGATCGAGTTCTTGAACGGACTGGTGGCGTCGAAAGGTCAGGAGGTCGGCGTCCCGGCGCCCACCCATGCCGCAATCACGGCGCTGGTCAAGCGGGTCGAGGCCGGAGAGATCGAGCCCGACCCTTCGCTCCTGAGCCTTCTGCAATAGCCGCCGCGACACAAACGGCGAGGATGAGGTTCCCGCGTCCCCGGTGGCGCTGTCCCGCCCGGGATCGGCTACGTCCTGCTTGACAGCGTCAGGAGCCTTGGCTACGGTTGCTGCCAACAGGGTAGTCTTCCCGCCAGGGCACTGGAAACGGCGGCGGACTCCCGTCAGGCCGTACCCGCCAAAGCAGTGAACAGAACGAGGGTATCCACGCATGAATGTCATCGTTATCGTCATCGATACCTTGCGCAGGGACCACATCGGCGTCTACGGGAATAAGTGGATCAAGACACCGAACTTCGACCGGTTTGCCGCCGAGTCGGCCGTCTTTACCCGGGCCACCGGCGAGTCCCTCCCCACGATCCCCCACAGAAGGTCGATCCACACCGGCATGCGCACCTTCCCGTTCCGCAAAAGCTACTACGACGAAGGGAGAAGCCTGGACATCGGCAGTCTGAATCTGGGCAAGGGTGCACAAGTGCCGGCGGGCGCCCTCCGGGGGGGACGTTTCCTGGGCGTGCCGACCATCGTGATGCCTGGCTGGGAGCCCATACCCTCGGACCAGATTACCATTGCCGAGCTGCTACAGGTTTACGGCTACGATACCGGGTTGATCACCAGCACCAGTCCCTATTGGATGAGGCCGATGTCGATGGTGGACATGAATTACCAGCGGGGATTCCGGCATTGGGACTTTATCCGGGGTGGCGAAGGCGATGACAGCATCGTCAGCTCACGGGACCAGGGGCTTCTCGACGTGGATAAGTACGTGCCCCCCGCCATGCGCGGAGGGTGGGAGCACATGGCGCTCGAGCAGATGGCCGGCTTCTTCTCCAGATGGGAAAGGGAGGAGGACTACCTGAACGCCCAGGTCTGGAGGCGCGCCGCCAACTGGGTCGAGGGAAACTACGGGCGAGAGAGACCGTTCCTTCTTTGGATCGACTGCTTCGAGCCGCACGAGCCCTTCCTGGTCCCGAGAGAGTATGCGGACATGTACGACAGCCCGGACTATACCGGGAGAGAGCCCGTTCAGCCCAAATACGGGCCTATCGACTACCTGACCGAGCGGGAGCTCCGGCGCATGCAGACCCTTTACGCAGCCAACGTCACCTTCGTGGATAAATGGTTCGGTATCTTCATCGACAAGGTGAAGTCCCTGGGACTGCTCGACGAGACCCTGGTCTTGCTCACCTCCGATCACGGGTTCCAATTGGGCGAGCACGGGGTCACCGGGAAGATGCCCCAGCGCATGTGGAAGGACCTCCACGACGTGCCCTTCATGATCCGGCATCCCAAGGGACTGGGAGCAGGTCAACGGTTTGACGCTTTCATTCAAGGACAGGACACTTTCCCTACCATCCTCAGCCATCTGGACATTCCCCTGCCCTACGATTTGGATGGCAAAGATCTGTGGCCGGTGATCCGTGGAGAGAAAACCAAGGTGCGAGACTACATGACCTGCGGCTTCAACCTCAATGTCCGGGCAGTCGATGACGGCTATTCCCTGATCGCACTGAGGGACGGAGAGCAGCCGCAACTCCGCAATCTTCGGGATGACCCGCAAGAACAAGCGAACATCGCCAAAGACAACCCCAAGATCGTCAAGCGCATGTACGATCACATCATGGAGGATGCCGGCGGGGCGATCTTGCCCGATTGGGAGAAGGTGGGGGGCTCAACCGATTTCTGGCCTCTATCCGACGACGTGTCAGACGTCGGGCGGCCCATCAGCATGGATCGAGCAGGCGCTTAGACCGCTGGTGATTGAGAACCGCAAAGCGATCCCACTGAGCCACACCTCCGTGC
Organism: Chloroflexota bacterium; assembly: GCA_022572465.1. Taxonomy (GTDB): domain Bacteria; phylum Chloroflexota; class Dehalococcoidia; order SHYB01; family SHYB01; genus JACZVV01. The sequence goes on along the minus strand of JACZVV010000033.1, from coordinate 21,342 downwards.
CATGAGCACGTCCCAGTCCCACTGCGGGACCGGCCGAAGCTTCATGAACCGTCTCGGCGCCTGAAGGCCACCGCTGCTCAGCAGGCCATCACACTCCCGCCCCCGACGCCTGGGGATGAGGGCTGCACCCCAGCCCGCATCAATACCCAGGCACGCTGCCACATCAGCGACTGAGCTAGAAGCCTGTTGCGGCAATCCAGGGGCCTGGTGCCGGGATGGGACCCCCGGGGAAAGGCCCGAAGGGGCTGGTCTCCGCTGTACTCAAGAGCACGAACGGCCTCTCACGGGCGCCGTAGCGGAGCGGCTGGGATGGCTTGTTAACGGCCCAAACGTTAACAACGCCGGCGGAGGAGCACCGAACGGCCTGGGACAGCAAGCGTTCGAGGCAGGCCGCCAACAGGAGGGACGGCAACCGGGACGAGGGATGGTGGGCGGTACTGGATTCGAACCAGTGGCCTTCGCGATGTCACCGCGACGCTCTAACCAACTGAGCTAACCGCCCGCGAACAGTGACGCGACGACGTTCGACCCAGAGGCCAGTGTAGCAAAGGGCTGTCAATCCAGTCAACGCGAAGAGCCAGTCAACGCGAAGAGCGGCGAGGAATAGCGCTCAGTCAGCTTCGACCATTGAACGAAACGCCTTTGACGTTCAAGCCTTACCGAGGTGTCGTTCCGAGGCCCGATTCTATGGGTCCGATGAATCGAGACTTCTCGATTCCCATCCCGATTCGTCATCGGGACCCGAGTCGGAGGTCTCCCCGGCGTGTGGGAACTCCTCAGCATGACATCCTTTGATTCCCAGTTGACCGGGGAGTAGGTCTGTAGGCATTCCAAAACCTTGTGCTATAGTGGCGCCGGAATGGTGACTCCGTCCGCCCGAACAACGAAATCGCCATCGCCACAGGACATCCGCGGCCAGCCCAGGGTGTTGGTCCTGGCGCCGAGCGCGGGAGCGGCCGCCGCCATCGGCCGTTTCCTGACGGCGCGAGGCTTCGCGACGACGCTCGCGGCCAGCGCCAACCGCGCCCACGTCGAGGCCCACCCTGGCCGGTTCGATCTGCTGCTGGTCGATGCGCCGGAGGGTCCCGGGAGCGCACCGTGGGACTGGGAATCGATCGCTCGCGCCGTGCAGGCGCCGGTTGTGCTGCTGCGTCCCACCACGGGCCGCACGGCCAGATCGTCCGACGGTCAGGCCATCACGGCGCTGCGCAAGCCCGTCGCGTGGGACGCCGTCGTTCGGGTCATGGCACGCGTCCTCGGCGGGCACGAGCACTCCATCGAGGCCGTGGGGCCTCGCGCGGCGCCGGGTCCTTCGCCGGCCCCGAGCCTCGCCCCCGGCGTCAAGCCTTTGAGCCCTCGGGAGCGTGAGGTCCTGCGAATGTTAGTCGATGGGATGCGCAACAAGGCCGTCGCCGACCGGCTCCAGCTGAGCGAGCCGACGGTGAAGAAGCACGTCCAGCGCATCATCTCCAAGCTCGGCGCCCGAGACCGGACTCACGCCGCGGCCATCGCGGTTCGGGCCAGCCTCGTCGACTAGCCCCGAACGTTCTTGCCCTCGCGGCGCTTGCTGCGAGGGCTCAAACGCCGAGCCGATCAGGCGCGCTGCTGGAACCGGCTTGGGTCGATGATGGCCCGCTCGTGGATGCCCTCGCCGATCATCCTGTCCCCCGAAAAGGCCTGGACCTCGAAAATATACCGCCGGCCTTCGATTCGGGCGAAGGTCGCCTTGACCCGCACGGTCCGCCCTACGGGGCTGGGCGCCAGGTGCCGCACGTCGACCCGCGCTCCCACCGAGGTGTGCCCTTCTTCGAGGCGGCCCTGCATCAAGCGCAGGCAGACGCCCTCCATCATGCCGATCATGGCGGGCGTCGACAGCATCTCCACCGGCCCGGCGTGAGTCACACCCATGCCCGGCTTGGTTTCGAACTCCTGTTCCGTCGTGGCGCCGGGTTCCAGCGGTGTACTAGGCATGCATGCTCCTTCATCCACGCGGGGATGGCCTGACGGTCTGGTCTCGATTGGAAAGTGGTCCGCTGCTGGCCGCGCCCAGGGGCGTGTCGCCGATGTACTGCTCCGCTTGCAGCCGGGCGATCTCGTCGTCTCCCAGCCCCAGCACCTCGCCCAACACGTACTGGTTGTGCTGGCCAAACGCCGGCGGCGGCCTCCGGACCGCAAGGCGACGGCCGTCCATGGTCCACGGCGGCGTGGCGATGGGATACGACTTGCCGTCGGCCAGCACGACCGTCTGGTAGGCGCCCCGGGCCTTCCAGTGGGGGTCGTGGGCCGCGTCCGCCTGGTCGTAGACAGCGCCGGCGGGCACCCCGGCTTTCTGCAAGCGGTGCATCAGCTCGATGCTATCGTGGCTTTGGGTCCATCGCTCGATGAGCTGGTTGAGCTCGCCTCGGTTGGCCCAGCGGCCCGCCTGGGTGGAGAACCGCGGCTCCCGGCTCCAAGCCGGCTTACCCATCGTCCGGCACAGCGCCTGCCACTGTCGCTGGGAAGAGACGGTGATGTTGATCCATCGGTCGTCTCCCTTGCACCGGTAGCAGCCGTGGGGCGCCATGAAAGGGTGGTCGTTGCCCGGCGAGGTGTGGACTCGCCCGTTCAGGGCGTAGTCCATCAGCGAGCCGTGCACCTGCTGGATGGACGCTTCGACGCCAGAGGTCTCGATAAGCTGGCCTCTCCCGGTGACGGCGCGATGGTAGATTGCCATGAGGACAGACAGGGAGTTGTTCATGCCCGTCACCACGTCGGTGTGGGTGCTATAGGTGATGGTGTCGGGCGTCTGGTCGGCATAGTGGCGGAGCCAGGTGTAGCCGGCGATGCCGTCCATGGCGCCGCCCATGGTCACCCGGCGCGAGTAGGGGCCCGTCGCCCCGTAACCCGAGCTGATGAGCATGATGAGGTCCGACCGCACCTTGACGAGGTCGCGATACGCGATGCCCATCTTCTCGGGGACGCCGGTGACCATGTTGGTGACCACCACGTCGGTGAGAGCGACCAGGCGTTTGAACAGGGCGACCCCTTGCGGCCTCGACAGATCGATGGTGATGGCCAGCTTATTGCGATTGGCCTGGACGTACGGCGCGCTGACGTCGTAGGGACGCGGGCCTGGCTTCTTGTCCGGATAGCTCGTCAGGCCTTCGGGCGCCTCGACCGGACCGCGGGCGTGGTCGTAGCGCTGGATGGCCTCGACCTTGATGACCTCGGCGCCCAGGTCGCCCAGCCACATGCCCGACATTGGCCCGGCCCAGCCCTCGGCCAGCTCCAGCACCCTGATGCCGGAGAGCGGGAGGGGAGACAGTCCGCCGATTGCGCCCTTGCCGTTCGTCCTACCGGATGTCACTGCTCGAACCTCTCCCGACCGTTTCTTTTCCCGAATACATGCCCCATCGCGGGCTCCCCGTATCCCTCGTCCCTCGTCCCTTCATCTCACACCACGCCCGCGGCGGCGAGCTGGCCCAGCTCCTGAGACGAGAGGCCCAGCATCCCCTGCAGGACCTCGCGGTTGTGCTGGCCCAGCAGCGGCGCCGGCCTGGGCGGGTCCGGCGGCGAGCCGTGGTGCCGAAAGGGGAGGCCGGGATAGCGGACCGGCCCCGTCGCCGGGTGGTCGATCTCCACCAGGAACCCACGGTCGTTGAAGTGCGGATCGTTGTAGATGTCCTCGGAGGTGTACACCGGCGCGATGGGGTAGCGGGCCTCCCCGGCGGCGTCGAAGATCTCGATGCGCGTGTGGTCCATGAGCCAGCTATACCACACGGCGTCGAAGTCCTCGCCGTGCTCCATGATGGCCTGGGAGCTGCAGAACCGGGGGTCCTTCGACAGCTCAGGCTGCCCGAGCATCCGGAAGAAGCGCTGCCACCACTCCTCGCCGCGGCCCGCGCCCTGGATCGCGATGTAGCCGTCCTTGCAGGGGAACGACCCGATCAAGAACTGGGCCCGCATCGCCGTGCCCGTGCGCTGGCTGACCTCGCCGGTGTAGAAGTAGGACATGGGATGGTTCTGGGTGGTGGCCAGCATGCTGTCGGCGATGGAGAGGTCGACGTACCGGCCCTGGCCCGTCAGCTTGCCCGAGACCGCGACCGCCACGGCGGCGTTGGCCAAAGCGAGGGCGGCGATGCCCAGGGCCGCGTTCTCGGCGAACTTCAACGGCTCGCGGTCCGGCGATCCGTTGGCATACATCGGGCCGGCGAGCCCGAAGGCCACCAGCTCCGTGAGCCGGTAGTCGCGGTACGGCCCCGTCTGCCCGAAGTCGGACAGCGAAATCATGCTCAGGGCCGGGTTCGAGGCCGACAGCTCGCCGTATCCCAGTCCCAGGCGCTCCATGACGCCGGGACGGAAGCTCTCCACCACCAGGTCCGCCTCCTGGGCGAGGCGTCGCAGCAGGGCGGCGCCGGTGGGGTCCTTGAGGTTGAGCGTGACGCCCTGCTTGTTGGTGTTGAGGAAGAGAAAGCGACCGCTTTTCTCGGGGTGAGGGTCGTCCTGATAGAACGGTGGCAGGCGCCGGGCGACGTCGCCGCTGCCTGGCCGCTCGATCTTGACCACGCGGGCGCCGTAGTCGGCCAGGTGTTTCGTGCCGAAGGGACCGGCGATCCCCTGAGTCAGATCGAGGACCAGGAGGCCAGCGAGGGCGCCGTTCAAAGAGGTGTCCTTATCCGGGTCCGAGGAGGGCGGTCTTGATCGCCATCGGGGAGAAAAACCGGGGCGAATCTAGCACAGCCCTCCAGGAGTGTCAAGGCGACGACCAGAGTCCGCGCCCCTCGAGCCGGGCCTCTTCCTCCAGGGCGGCGACGCACGCGGCGTAGGGTTGGCCTGCCTGGTACTCGCGGGCCACGGCCAGCCCCTCCCGCACCAGCTCCGCCTCGACCAGAATTCCGCCGACCATAACGTACCGCAGCAGCCGGCCGAACCGGTCGCGGTCCGTGACGCCGCGCACCAGGTGGACGTACCGGTGCTCGACCAGGCGGCGGTTGGCCTCGGTCGACTCCTTGCCCAACGGCTCGGCGTTCCGGCCCACCTCCGGCGCATCGATGCCGATGTAGCGTACCCGCTCCCCCGTGGCCAGGACGATGGTGTCGCCGTCCACGACGCGATCGACCAACACCCGGTCGCCGCGACGCGCCGGCCCCGCCGTGCAGCCTATGCCACCGCGGCGGGACTCGTCGGCGAGGACCGACCCGCCTCTGATCGTCGCGGCGAAGACCTCGTCGCAGGTCGCTGGGGGGCGGAAGTCCTGGGCCAGCACGAACACGGCGCGCCCCGGCATCGAGGTCAGCACCAGGAACAGCGCGAGCAGCGCCGCGAACGTCAGGCCCGCGCGGGTACGATGCGGCAGCGGGACGGTCGAGGTCTCTCTCCAGATGCGTGGCAAGCCGGCTCGGCCCGGCTCAGCGCTCGGCGCCGGTCATCAACAGGGCCGGCCCCGAGGCCGTCTCCTGGACGTCCAGGGTCGCGCCCGGGTGATGCTCGCACAGGTGCTCGCTGACGGAGCTTTTGATCACCAGCACCGCCACGCCGTCCCACGTCACCACCTGGTCGCCGTCCTCCCGCTCACCGAAGGTCAGGTGGAAGTTGCCTTCCAGGTCGGACACCATGCGAATGAGCTGCCCCGGCTCGGGGGCCGACTCGTCCAGCAAGCGCTTCAACGCCTCTCTGGCTTGCTCGGTGAACGCTACTTCCATGACGTAGCCTCGTCTCTCAGCCGTCCAGGGGCAGGCTCGGCTGGACCGCCTGCTGCGCCACCGGGCCGCTGTACGGGATATCCAGGTAGTCGTAGGCCAGCGCCGTGGCCATTCTTCCTCGCGGCGTGCGGCTGAGGAAGCCCAGCTGAATAAGGTACGGCTCGTAGATATCCATGATGGTGTCGGCCTCCTCGCTGATGGCGGTGGCGATCGTCTCCAGGCCCACGGGGCCGCCGCCGAACTTCTCGATGATGGCGCGCAGCACCTGGCGGTCCATGTGGTCCAGGCCTCGAGCGTCGATCTCCAGTTTGGTCAACGCCTCGTCGGCGATCGCCTGGGTGGCGATGCCATTGCCCATCACCTCGGCGTAGTCCCGCACCCGCTTGAGCAAACGGTTGGCGACCCGTGGCGTTCCCCGGGACCGGCCGCCGATCTCGGGGACGGCGCCGTCGTCGCATTTCACGCCCAGGATCCGGGCCGAGCGGGCCACGATGGTCTCGATCGCCTCCCGCGTGTAGAAGTCCAGGCGAAAGACGGAGCCGAACCGGTCCCGGAGCGGAGCGCTCAGCATGGCATACCGGGTCGTCGCGCCGATGAGGGTGAAGCGGGGAATCTTGAGTCGAATGCTCTTGGCCGTCGGTCCCTTGCCGACGACGATGTCCAGGGCGTAGTCCTCCATGGCGGGGTAGAGCACCTCCTCTACGCCACGGCTCAGGCGGTGGACCTCGTCGATGAAGAGCACGTCGTGCTGCTTGAGGCTGGTGAGGATGGCGGCCAGGTCGCCTGGCCGCTCGATGGCCGGGCCCGAGGTCACGCGGATGCTGACGCCCATCTCGGCGGCGATGATGTTCGCCAGCGTCGTCTTGCCCAGGCCCGGCGGGCCGTAGAGCAGCACATGGTCGAGAGGCTCGCCGCGCTTCCGCGCCGCCTGGATCGCGATGTGCAGGTTTTCCTTGACCTTTTCCTGCCCCACGTATTCGTCCAGCCGGCGAGGACGCAGACTCGTCTCAGTGGCTGCCTCTTCGGGTCTTGCCTTGGCCGAAACGATCCGATCCTGCATGGGCGACCCCGGTAGGAGCAGGTTCGAAGCCAGCGCCTACGACAGGGCAATCGTAGGCGACGCCTCTTCGGGGTGTCAAGGAAAGGGTGACGCTGCCCCGGCGTACTGTGCCCCAATCGATAACCTTTCGTGGCCGTCACGAGCACGACGCGATTTCGCCCCGGAGCCAGACGTTTACGCCCAGTTAACCTTACGTTAATCGTCGGTTAACACGCGAAGGCTATGCTGACGGTGTTCGATCATCCCGTCGCTTGCAGGGGGCTCCCACGCGACCCGCCATCCGATCGCCATCGAATGCCGCCGTTGCCTCACTCGCTGGGCTGGTGGTCGCCATCGCGATCGCGGCCTGCGCGGTGCAGGGCGACATCAAGGGCACCGTGAAGATCGACGGCTCCAGCACGGTCTTCCCCATCACCGAGGCGGTGGCCGAGGAGTTCCGCCGCGTCGAGCCGGCCGTTCGCACCGCCATCGGCATCTCCGGCACCGGCGGCGGCTTCCAGCGCTTCTGCGCCGGCGAGACGGACATCCAGAACGCCTCTCGGCCCATCAAGCCTTCGGAGGCCGACGCCTGCGCCAAAAACGACGTGGAGTTCCTGAAGCTTGCGGTGGCGCTCGACGGCCTATCGGTGGTGGTCCACCGCGACAACCAGTTCGTGGACTTCCTCACCGTCGGCGAGCTGCGGCGGATCTGGGAGCCGGGCTCCAAGGTGAAACGGTGGAACCAGGTGCGGCCCGATTGGCCCGACCAACGCATCCAGCTCTTCGGCCCCGGCACCGCATCCGGGACCTTCGACTACTTCACCGAGGCCATCATGGGCGAGGAGGACGCCTCCCGGTCCGACTACACCGCCAGCGAGGACGACAACGTGCTGGTCCAGGGCGTGTCGGGCGAGCGGTATTCGCTGGGCTATTTCGGCTTCGCCTTCTTCGTCGAGAACCAGAGCAGGCTCACGCTGGTCCCCATCGACCCCGGCGACGGGGTCCCCATCGAGCCCAACCAGCAGACCATCAACGACGGCACCTACCGGCCCCTTTCCAGGCCGCTGTTCATCTACGTCAGCGTTGAATCGCTGCGAACGAAACCTCAGGTCGCCGCCATCGTGAAGTTCTACCTGGACGAGGCGGGGCTGCTGGCGCCGCTGGTGGGCTACGTGGCGCTCCCATACGAGCAATACGAGGCGGGCTTGAGCGAGGTGTCCAAGGCGCTGGGTGAGGTCACGTGATGGCGAACCCGCGCCGTCCCGCTTCCGGCTCCCTGGCGGGACACCGTCCGCTTTCACGCAGGCGCGGCCGAGGCCCCCTCGGCGACCGGGTGATGCCGAAGCTTCTGCTGCTGTGCGCTCTCGTCTCCGTCTTCACCACCGTGGGCATCGTGGTCTCGCTGTCGACCGAGGCCTTCGGCTTCTTCCGAGAGGTCTCTCTGGCCGAATTCTTCGGCAGCGGCCGTTGGGCGCCCCTGATCAAACCCCAGGCCTTCGGCATCTGGCCCCTGCTGGCGGGGACGATGCTGATTACCGCCATCGCCGCCGCCGTGGCGCTGCCGTTCGGCCTGGCGACGGCGATCTTCTTGAGCGAGTACGCTCCCAGCCCGCTTCGCCGTGTGCTGAAGCCCGTCCTCGAGGTGCTCGCGGGCATTCCAACAGTGGTCTACGGCTTTTTCGCCCTGACGTTCGTGACGCCTCACATCATTCGGAACCTCCCGGGGCCGTTCCAGGACGCTAACGTGTTCAACGCCCTGAGCGCCGGCCTGGTGGTGGGGATCATGATCATCCCGATGGTGGCCTCGCTGAGCGAGGACGCCATGCTCGCGGTGCCCCGCTCCCTGCGCGACGCGGCCTATGCCCTGGGCGCCACGCGGCTCGAGGTGGCGACGCGGGTCGTCGTCCCCGCCGCGCTCTCGGGCATCGTCGCTTCCTTCGTCCTGGCCATCTCCCGGGCCATCGGCGAGACGATGATCGTGACGCTGGCCGCCGGGGCGACGCCCAGCCTGACGGCCAATCCGCTGGAGAGCATCCAGACCATGACCGCCTACATCGTCCAGGTGAGCCAGGGCGAGACACCCTTCGGCACCATCGAGTACAAGACCATCTTCGCCGTGGGCATGATGCTGTTCATCATCACGTTGGCGATGAACGTGGTGGGCCAATGGATCGTTCGGCGGTTCCGGGAGACCTACTGATGCTGGCCGGCTCCACCCACACGAATCTGCCGGCGCGGAAGATCAAGGCCAAGATCTATGCCGGGGTCTTTATCTTCTCCACCCTGGTGGGCATCGTCGTGCTGGCCACGCTGCTGGTCCGGATCTTGGCCACCGGCCTGGGGAACCTCGACTGGAGCTTCATCAGCAGCTACCCCTCGAGGATTCCCGAGCGAGCCGGCATCCTCTCGGCCCTGATGGGCACCCTTTGGGTCATGGGATTCACCTTCTTGCTGTCGGTTCCCATCGGTGTGGGGACCGCCCTCTACCTCGAGCAGTACGCGCCAAAGAACCGTCTGACGGACATCGTCCAGACCAACATCTCCAACCTGGCCGGGGTACCTTCGATCGTCTACGGAATCCTGGGGCTTACCATCTTCGTACGGTGGTTCGCCCTGGACCGGAGCGTCCTCGCCGGCGCCATGACGATGACGCTGCTGATCCTGCCCATCACCATCGTCGCATCCCGGGAGGCGATTCGGGCGGTGCCGCGGTCGTTGGAAGAGGCCTCCTACGCCCTAGGCGCAACCAAGTGGCAGACCATTCGCAGCGTCATCATGCCCTACGCCATGCCCGGCATGCTCACCGGCATCATCCTGTCCATGTCCCGCGCCATCGGCGAGACGGCGCCGTTGATCATGATCGGCGCCCTCACCTACGTCGCCTTCGTGCCAGGCAGCGCTGGGCTGGCCCAAGCCCCGCTGGACCCATTCACGGCGCTGCCCATCCAGATCTTCAACTGGTCGTCGCGGCCCCAGGCGGGCTTCCAGGACCTGGCCGCTACGGCCATCATCGTCCTGCTGGTGGTGCTCCTGGTGATGAACGGCATGGCCGTCTTGCTGCGCGACCGTTTCCAACGCAAGGCCCAGGACTGATTTGACCCGGCAGGAGACATAATGATAGGCTTCAGCCGGGCGCTCCCGGTGAAGCCACGCCAGGAGGATCCGATGGACCGCCCTGAAGGCATCGTCGCCCCAGCCCTCACCACGCTAGCCAAGGAGGCGGAGCCGTTGACCAGCCAGCCCGTCGCCGTCGGCGCCGTTGAGCAGTCCGAGCCACACGTCACGGCCCTGGAGACCATCGACCTGCGGCTGTTCTACGGCCAGCACCTCGCGTTGGAGGATATCTCGCTCCGGATCCCGGCCCGGCGCATCACCGCCATCATCGGCCCGTCGGGTTGCGGCAAGAGCACGCTGCTGCGGTGCTTCAACCGCATGAACGAGCTCATACCCAGCGCCCGCCTCGAAGGCCGGGTCTCGTTCATGGGCGAGGACCTGTACGCGCCCAACATCGACCCGACGGAGGTCCGTTTTCGCATCGGCATGGTCTTCCAAAAGCCCAACCCCTTCCCCAAGTCCATCTACGACAACGTCGCCTTCGGCGTTCGAATCAATGGAATCAAGGGGAACATGGACGACCTGGTGCAGCGGGCGCTGGAGCAGGCCGCGCTCTGGGACGAGGTAAAGGACCGGCTCGGCCGCAGCGCCTACGAGCTCTCCGGTGGCCAGCAGCAGCGTATGTGCATCGCCAGAGCGCTGGCCGTGGGGCCCGAGATCATCTTGATGGACGAGCCGGCATCGGCGCTGGACCCCCTGGCCACGCTGAAGATCGAGGACCTGATGCAGGAGCTGGCCCGCAACTACACCATCGTCATCGTGACCCATAACATGCAGCAGGCGGCCCGGGTCTCCGATTTCACGGCGTTCCTCACCACCGAGGGCGGCGGCCAGCCGGGCCGGCTCGTGGAGTTTGGCCCCAGGGACGAGATCTTCACCACGCCCAAGGACAAAAGGACCCAGGACTACATTACCGGCCGGTTCGGATAGGGAGCGGGTGACGGCGATGACACGGATAGGATTCGAACACCAGCTTGAAGAGCTCAAGGACGACATGCTCACCCTGGGAAGCATGGTGGAGAAGGCGGTGATCAAAGCGGTCGACGCTCTCAAACGCCGCGACTTCGATACGTCCCAGCGCATCATCGAAGAAGATGCGATGATCAATCACAAACGGTACGAGATCGAGGAGACCTGCCTTCGCCTCCTGGCGACCCAGCAGCCCATGGCCGGCGACCTGCGCACCATCATCTCCGTCCTGCACATCACCGTCGACCTCGAGCGCATGGCCGACCATGCCGCGGGCATCGCCAAGATCAGCCTCTTGATCGGCGACGACCCCCTCATCAAACCCCTGATCGACATCCCCCGCATGGCCGAGTTGGTGCTGGACATGCTTCGGCGGTCCCTGGATTCCTTTATCAACCTGGACGTCGCCCTGGCCAAGCAGGTCTGTCGCGACGACGACGAGGTGGACGACCTCCACGACCAGGTCTATCGGGACCTCCTCAACATCATGCTGGAGGACCCCGGCACCATAAACCAGGCCACGTATCTGACGTGGGTGGCCCACAACCTGGAGCGCATCGCCGACCGCTCGACGAACATCAGCGAGCGCGCGGCCTTCACCGCGACCGGCAAGCTGGAGGACATCGGCGCGTCGACGTACTGACGAGCCTTCGCCTTCCTCACCGGCGCCTCACCCGGAGCCCCCGGCCTCGCGACGCCGTGCTTCGACTACCGTCCACCCTCGGCCGACGCCTGTCCCATCTCCGCTTTCATCTGGCGCCAAGCCTGACGGGCCTCTTCGACGGAGCCTTCGTCCTCGATGGTAGTGATATCGCCGGGGTCGCGGTCCTGAATCACCGCCTTGAACACCCGGCGCATGATCTTCCCGCTGCGAGTCTTGGGCAGCGTGTCGACGAAATTCAGCTCCCCGATGACCGCGATGGGCCCCAGCTCTCGCCGCACCGTCTGAAGCAGCTCCCTCCGAAGCTCCTCCGAAGGCTCGTACCCCTGCTTGAGCGCGACGAACGCCGAGATGACCTCGCCCCGGAGCTCGTCGGGCCGGCCTGTGACGCCGGCCTCGGCCACGGCGGGATGCTGCATGAAGGCCGTTTCCACCTCGACGGTGCCCAGCCGGTGGGCGGCGATCTTGATGACCTCGTCGGCCCGGCCCGCGAACCACACGTAGCCGTCCTCGTCGATGTGGGCGGCGTCGCCCGTAAAGTAGACGCCGGGGATGCGGTCCCAGTAGTCCGTGCCGTAGCGCTCCTCCTCGCCCCACAGGGTCGGCGTCAGGCTCGGGATCGGCCTTCGGACCACCAGGATGCCCTTTTCGCCTGGCGGGAGCGGCGTGCCCTCCATCGACATCACCTCCACCTCCACGCCGGGCAAGGGAATCCCCGCCGAGCCGGGCTTGATGGGCAGCATGGAGATGCCGTAGGGATTGCCGATCATCGGGCCGCCGGTCTCGGTCTGCCACCAATGGTCGATGACCGGGATGCGGTCGCTCAGCACCTGCTTTTGCAGCCACTCCCACGCCGGGGAGTTCAGCACCTCGCCGGCGCAAAAGATGCGGTTCAGCGACGAGATGTCGGCGCCGCGCGTGGGCTCGTCGCCATAGCGCATCAGCAGGCGCACGGCGGTGGGGGAGGTGAAGATCGCCGTAATGCCGAACTCCTCGACCAGCCGCCACAGCATGTCGGGGCCCGGGTGGTCGAGGGCGCCTTCGTAGGCAATCGACGTGGCGCCCAGGAGCAGAGGGGCGTAGACGATGTAGCTGTGTCCCACCACCCAACCGATGTCCGACGTCGCCCACCACACGTCGTTGGGCGTAATCCCGTAACATATCCGGCCCATGTGGTGGATGCCCACCTGATAGCCGCCGTGCGTGTGCACCACGAGCTTCGGCTTCGCCGTGGTGCCCGAGGTGGCCAGGATGTAGGCCGGCTCGTTGGACTCCATCGGCACATGCTCCCCACTATGACCCTCGCCGTGGGCCAGAAACTCCGGCCACTCGATGTCCCGGCCGGCCTTCATGGGAACGGCCTCCCCTTTCCGGTTCAAGACGATCACGCGCTTCACGACGCTCGGGACCAAATCCAGCGCCGAATCGACGAGCCCTTTCAAGGGAACGTCCGTTCCCTTGCGATAGGTGACGTCGGCGGTGAACAGCAGGCCCGAGCCGCTGGCTCGGACCCGCTCAGCCAGGGCGCCCGCGCCGAAGCCGGCGAAGACGACCGAGTGCAGCGCGCCGATCCGCACCGTGGCCAGCATGAGGATCAACGCCTCAGGACAGACCGGCATGTAGATAGTCACCCGGTCGCCCTTCTCCACGCCCATGCCCCGGAGGGCGGCGGCGACCCGTGAGACCTCGAATCGCAGTTGGGCGTAGGTGAAGGTCCGGCGTTCGCCTCGTTCGTTGGCGTAGACCAGCGCGGCGTGGCCGCCCCACCCACGGTTGACGTGATAATCCAGGCAGTTGTAGGCCAGGTTGGTCTCCCCACCGACGAACCACCGGAACGATGGCGCGTTGGACTCGAACACCCGGTCCCATCGGCGGAACCAATGCAGCTGCTCGGCTGCACGCTCCCAGTACGCATCGGGGTCCACCCTGGCGGCCTCGCACTCGCGAAGGACCAGCGGATTGATCGCTTGCATGATTGTGCGCTCTTGCTCCATGGCCTTACGACCCTTGGACGGCCTGGAGCTCGACGTGCTGCCCCATGGTGATGAGCCCGGCGGCGAAAACGTCGGTCTTCACGAAGGCCTGGATCAGCGTCGGGCTCAGCGCTCCTTGATCGCCAGGGTAGAAGACCGCCGAGACCTCCAGCCGGCCCTGGAGATCAGGACCGAGCCCGCCCCGAATCCGGTCCACCGTCTCCTCCAGGCGTTGCTGCGTGGGGAAACGAATGCCGAAGTGCGTCGCCCGCTGCGGCTCGCGCCGGAGCAGCTCCGCGTAGCCTTCGTAGGCGCCGGCCAGCTCGGGCTCGTCGGCCAACCGCGACTGGAGCATCTGCTCGAACCGCCACTGCTCCGGGGTGACCTCCGACGCGTAGATCACGTTGTTGGTCGTGTCCTCGGACCCCTCGATGATGGGAATGACCAGGTAGGGCCCGCCGCTCTCGACGACGCCGCAGCCCAGAATCTCGAACACCTGGCCGGTCAGCTGCCGCTCGCCGGGCCGGTACAGGAGCTCCACGTGGTTCAACAGACGCCCCTGGCCGTCGATGAGTCGGGTCATGGGTCGGCTCCTTTCTGATCGTTATCGTTCGGGCCGGATTACAGACTACGCCGTTCGAATCGGATACACGCTGCGGCCGTTGGGGTCGGATGATCGCCGTTCGGGCCGCATGAACGCCGCGGGCCGCTAGCGAATGTGCTCGAGCAGCCGACCGCCGTCGATGGTCAGCGTGGCGCCGGTGATGAACCCTGCGGCGTCCGACGCCAGGTAGAGGACCGCGTCCGCTATCTCCTCCGGCCTGGCAAAACGGCCCGCAGGCTGCCACCCGAGCATCTCCCGATGACGGGCCTCGTCGGCCATGGCCCGCTCCAGCATCCCGGCGGCCACCAGGCCCGGGTTGACGCAGGTGACGTTGATCCGGTGCGGCGCCAACGAAAGGGCCAGGTTCCGAGTCAAGGCCACCACCGCCGCCTTGGACACACAATACGTCAGCCGTTCCGGCAACGGCAGCTCGGCGTCGATGGAGCCGATGTTGACGATCCGGCCGGGCAAACCCTCCTGGCTCCAATACCGCGCCGCTCGCTGAGAGCAGAGGAAGTAGGACTTCAGATTCACGTCGAACGCCCGGTCCCAACGCTCCTCCGGGAGGGTCAGCACGTCGTCGGGGTGCGTTATCGCGACGTTGTTCACCAGCACGCCGAGGGTCCCGGCGGCCCCCAACACGGCGTCGAACAGCCGATCGACGTCGGCGCCGTTGGAGACGTCGGCCTGGACCGCCAGCGCCTTGCCGCCGGACGCCTCCAGATCGGCGGCGACAGCCTTCGCCTTGTCGCCATCGATGTCGGCCAGGACCGCCGTCGCGCCCTTGCGGCAGAACCCCTCGGCGATGGCGCGGCCCAGGCCGCCCGCACCGCCGGTGATGATCACCGACTTGCCTTCAAAGCCCGTCATGCGCCAACCTCGACACGCCTTCCAAACCCTCCAAGCCGTTGGCCGATTGCCGCGCGCTCCTGCGATCCGGCGCGCCCTGGCCCTGGGTCCTTCATTGGACGAAGGGCCATACCCTGCTCAAAGAACCTTTGCCACGATCGATCTTGCTTCCAGGGAGGCTGGGGCATGAGAGGCGATCCCGGAGCGAGTTCAGCGCTGGACCGCCAGACAGGTAATCGTCCTGGCGACGCCGGGGATGCTATGGATTTTCTCGGTGACCACCTGCCCAACGACGCTGGCGTCGTCGCCCTCCACCAGGGCGATCACGTCGTACGGACCGGTGACCAGATAGCATTCGGTGACCTCCGAGATGGCGCTCAAGAGCCGCGCGACGTCGCGGGCCTTGCCTATGGTCGCTTCGATCAGAACGTAGGAGCGCATCGCGACACCTTCCCGTCGACACCAACCACCGAACCCGCCCATTGTACAGCCGCGTGTCCAC
This sequence comes from Chloroflexota bacterium, assembly GCA_022572465.1. Lineage (GTDB taxonomy): Bacteria > Chloroflexota > Dehalococcoidia > SHYB01 > SHYB01 > JACZVV01. Next base: position 5,950 of record JACZVV010000033.1, on the reverse strand, counting down.
CCGGGCGATCACGGCGAGCCCGCGCCTTCTTTCTTGCTGGCTTCTGGAGCGTCCAGTATAATTTTTCTATTACCATTCTCGAAAGTGAGGCCCTCTTGAGCGCCAAAGTCCAGGACAAGCAAGTGCTGCGGGAGCTGCGGCATCGCATACGCCACTCGGCGGCCCACGTCATGGCCGATGCCATCGTCTCGTTCTTCCCCGAGGCCAAGCTCACCATCGGCCCGCCCACCGAGGACGGGTTCTACTACGACATCGACCTGCCGCGGCCTCTGACCCCCGACGACCTGGAGCGTATCGAGGCCAGGATGCGGGAGACCATCAAAGCGGACCACCCGTTCGAGTGCCGGGAGATTAGCCGCGACGACGCGCAACGCATGTTCGCCGACAACCCCTACAAGCTTCAAACTATCGACGAGATCCCGTCCGGCGAGGCGATCACGACGTACAGCCACGGCGCCTTCACCGACCTGTGCGAAGGCCCCCACGTCGAGCGGACCGGCGACATCGAAGCCGTGAAGCTGCTGAACGTCGCGGGCGCCTACTGGCGCGGCAGCGAGGCCAACCCCATGCTCCAGCGCCTCTACGGCACCGCCTTCGAGTCCCAGGAGGCCCTGGACGAGCACCTCCAGATGCTGGAGGAGGCTTTGAAGCGCGACCACCGCAAGCTGGGGCGGCAGCTGGATCTGGTGATGTTCGATCCGGTGGCCCCCGCCAGCCCTTTCTTCCTGCCCAAGGGCGCCGTCGTCTACAACCTGCTGATCGACTATATCCGCGGGCTCAACACTCGTTACGGCTACCAGGAGGTCATCACCCCGCAGATCTACTCGGCCGACCTGTGGCGCAAGTCGGGGCACTACGACAACTACAAGGACAGTATGTTCTTTATCGACATCGAGGACCGCGAGTTCGGCCTGAAGCCGATGAACTGTCCCGGTCACGCGGTGATGTACGCCTCTCGGCTGCACTCCTATCGAGACCTGCCGCTGAGGTACGCCGACTTCGCGCGGCTCCACCGCAACGAGCGGTCCGGCGTCACCCACGGCCTGACCCGCGTGCGAAGCTTCACCCAGGACGACGCTCACGTCTTCTGCCGGCTCGACCAGATTTTGGAAGAGGTCGCCACGATCATCGAGATGGTGTCCGAGATCTATCGAGTCTTCGAGTTCGACGAGGTCATGACCTACCTCTCGCTGCGTCCCGATAAACGCGTTGGGAGCGACGAGATGTGGGACCGGGCCGAAGCGATCCTGAAAGAGACGCTCGTGGCCAAAGCGATCGACCATGAGGTAGTCCCCGGGGAAGGCGCGTTCTATGGCCCCAAGATCGATTTTTTCGTCCGCGACGCGCTTCGCCGCGAATGGCAACTGGGGACAGCCCAGCTCGACTTCTCCCTGCCGGAGCGGTTCGAGCTGGAGTACGTCGACGAAGAAGGAAAGACCGAGCGGCCGGTGTTGATCCACCGAGCCATGCTGGGCTCGATCGAGCGGTTCATGGGAATCCTCATCGAGCACACCGGCGGCGCGTTTCCCGTGTGGCTGGCGCCGGTCCAGGCTGTGGTGATCCCCATCGCCGACCGCCACCTGGACTACGCTCGCAAGATCGAAGGCCTACTGCGAGACGCGGCGCTTCGCGTCGAAGTCGATGCCCGAAACCAGCGAATGAACCTCAAGATTCGCGAGGCCCAGCTGCAGAAGGTGCCCTACATGCTGGTGGTGGGCGACCGCGAGGAGGAGCAAGGCGCCGTTGCCGTGCGGACTCGCGCCGGCGAAAACCTGGGCGCCCGAGCGGTGGACCAGCTCATCGCCGATATCCGCGCCGAGATCGACGCCAAGCGCTAGTCCGTCCCCCGGCTACTTGCTTCCCGCCCCAGCGCATGTCCGCGTAATTCGTCCGTCGTTGTCCCCGGTCACCGTGGCGCTGTACTGAAGCAGCGGCGAGCGTGGACGGTGTCCGCCTTGTTCCTGACTGAAGAGCTAACTATAATAGGGGATTAGAAGCCGGCATCCAGCCGCATGCACCTCATGGCGACCACAAAACGCGACTATTACGACGTTCTCCAGCTTCCCCGCGACGTCAGCGAGGAAGAGATTCGGAAGGCGTTCCGCAAGAAGGCTTTCGAGTATCACCCCGACCGCAACAAGAGCCCCGACGCAGAGACAAAATTCAAAGAGGTGAACGAGGCCTACGAGGTCCTGCGGGACCGCGACAAGCGGGCCCGGTACGACCGGTTCGGCCACGCGGGCGCGGCCGGCGGCGCGGGCGTTGGCTTCGACGGCTCCGAGGGGTTCCCAGGCTTCGGCGACATCTTCGACGCGTTCTTCGGCGGCACGCGCGCCGGCGGGTTCGGCGGCGCAACCCGGGCCAAAACGGTCGAGCGAGGGGCCGACCTGGCGGCCACCCTGACCATCGAGTTCGAAGAGGCCGCGTTCGGCGCGGGGAAGTCGTTCGAGATAACCAGGACCGATTCCTGCACTCGGTGCAAAGGAAATCGGAGCGAGCCCGGCACCGAAGCGGAGCGGTGCTCAACTTGCCATGGGACTGGCGAGGTGCGCCGCACGCAGAAAAGCATCTTCGGCCAGTTCGTCAACGTCGCCGTCTGCGGCCGCTGCGATGGCGCCGGCAGTGTGGTGACCACGCCGTGCATCCAGTGCCGGGGCTCCGGGCGGGAACGGAAGAAAAAGATCATCGAAGTCAAGATCCCTCCCGGCGTTACCGACGGCTCCCAGATTCGCCTCACGGGCGAGGGCGAGGCGGGCCGCAACGGAGCCCCTCACGGCAATCTTTACATCAGCCTCGACGTCAAACCGCACCCCGTCTTCGAACGAGAGCAGGACCACATCCTCTACACGCTGCCGATCAACGTCGCGCAGGCGGCGCTGGGCGACGAGATCGAGATCCCGACGTTGGAGGGCGCCCACACGCTCAAGATCCCCCCGGGATCGCAGCATGGCGCCGTGATCCGCCTGAAGGGCAAGGGGATTGCCCACCTACGGAGTCATGGTCGCGGCGACCAGTTCGTCACCCTCGACGTCCTCGTCCCGACCGAGTTGGACAAAGAGCAGAAGAAGCTGTTTCAGGACCTGAACGACTCTCTGGAGAAGCCGGACCTCTCCCACAAGCAGAAGAGCTTCTTCGACCGCGTGCGCGACTCTCTGGGGTAGGCCAAGGGGTGGGTTGAGTCGGAGACTCTACCCGCCCGGGCACGTTCCGCGACCTCAGCTCACGGACGAGGCCGGCGCTGGTGAAAGGCCGCCTGGAGCGACAGCGGATTCCTCTCCAACCGCCTCACCGTCGGCGGCAAGAGCCACCTGCATGGCGTCGATCGCCACCTCGATCTGGTCGTCGTCGGGCTTGCGCGTGGTCAGTTTCTGCAACGCCAGGCCCGGCGCGATGACCATCCGCGACAGCACGTTGGCCGAGTGGGCGGCGTTGAACCGGATGATCTCATAGCTGACGGCGGCAATCGCCGGGACCAGCACGATCCTCGACGCCATGCGGAGCCAAAAGTCGGGCCGGCCTAGGAACACGAACGTGATGACGGCCACCACCATCACCACCATCAGGAAGGCCGTGCCGCAACGAGGGTGCTCCTTGCCGAACTTTCGGATCGTATCGACCCGCAGCGGCTCGCCGTTCTCGTGCGCCGCGATGGTCATGTGCTCGGCGCCGTGGTACGCGAAGACGCGGCGCATGTCCGGCATGAAGCCCATGAGATAGAGGTAGACGAGGAAGATGCCCATCCGGATGCCGCCCTCGGCGATGTTGCTCACCACCGACGAAGCGATGTATGGGTCCACCGCCCGGATGATGAACAGCGGTCCGACGAAAAAGAGGCCGATGGCGATCGACAGTGAGACCACCAGCATGGCCCCCGTCGCGATCGCCGAGGGCTCGGTCTCCTTAGTGTCGTCGTCCTCCTCCAGGGCGATGTTGGCGGAGAACATGATGGCCTTGAGCCCCAGCGCCAGGGTCTCGACCAGCACGATGACGCCTCGGATGAGAGGGATGCGCCGCAGCTTCCCGACGAAGAGCTGGCTCAAAGGCTCGCACTGCGACCGGATGAGGCCGTTGGGCCGTCGCACCGAGACGGAGACGTGGGTCCGTCCCCGGATCATGACGCCTTCGATGACCGCTTGCCCGCCGTAGTTGAATCGTTCTGGCATCGCTCTTGTAACAAAAAGGAGCGAGGGCCCTCGCTCCTTTACTCCAGACTCACCGGACGCTACTGGATGCCATAGCGCCGCTTGAACCGCTCCACCCGGCCCTCCACGTCGACGATGCGCTGCTCGCCGGTGAAGAACGGATGGCAGTTACTGCACACCTCGACTCGAAGCCTCGGCTTGGTGGAGCGGGTGGTCCACGTGTGCCCGCAGGCGCATACGACCTGCGCTTCCACGTATTCGGGATGGATCTTCGCTTTCATCGACGCTCCGTTCAGCCCGCCGGGTACACGCTGACCCGGCGGCGGAGCTTCGTCGCCGGCTCATACTTCACGACCCCGTCGATCCGGGCCCACAGCGTGTGATCCTTGCCCAGGCCGACGTTGTTGCCGGCGTAGATCCTGGTGCCGCGCTGCCGGACCAGAATGGAGCCCGCGGTCACGACCTGGCCATCGTAGCGCTTGACGCCCAGACGCTGCCCTTTGCTGTCTCGGCCGTTCCTGGTGGTGCCGCCGCCTTTTTTGTGCGCCATCGCCCGCTACCTCACGCTTCCTCGGTGGCCTCGGCCTTCGCCGCCGTCCTTCGCCGCTGGGCAGGCTTGGGCGTCGTCCCGAGCTCGATCCCTTCGATAATGATTCGGGCGAAGCGCTGGCGGTGCCCCTTCTTCCGGCGATACCGGACCTTGGGCTTGTACTTGAACACGATAATCTTCTTGGCCTTGCCCTCTTGCTCGATCTTGACGATGACCCGGGCGCCTTCGACATAGGGCGCGCCGATGGTCACGTCGCCGTCTTGATTGACCAGCAGCACCTTCTCGATGTCGATGGTGTCGCCCGGCTCATGGTCGGTGAACCGCTCGACGTCCAGGACGTCGCCGGGCGCGACACGGTACTGCTTACCGCCGGTCTGGATGATTGCGTAGGTTGACATGGCACGTCACAGGAGCTACCAGTATATCCTTCGAGACCCTGGCCCGTCAACGAAACCGCGGCTTGGCCGACGCCACGCCGGTCGATGAACGGCGCCATCACCAGCCACCGGCTCGCGGCCTCAAGCTGGGCGCTCAGCGCCGCGGACCGGCCCTCTGGCAGGGGGCAACGTTACGAGAAGCCGTAGAGGCCGGCGGCGTTGTCGCAGAGCACTTTCCGCGCGTGCTCCTGGGGCACGTCCTCGAAGCGCTCGGCGATGGACCGTTGGGAGTTGGGCCAGGTGCTGTCGCCGTGGGGATAGTCGGAGGACCACATCACGCGGTCCACGCCGATCTCGGGGAGCAGCTTCAGACCGGCTCGATCGCGGATGAACGTCGCGTAGACGTGGTCCTTGAACACCTCGCTGGGGAGGGCGTCTCCGGCGAGGTGCACGTTGCGGCTGTATCGATAGCGCTGATAGAAGTGGTCGAGCCGCTCCAGGACGTTGGCGATCCATGCGACGTCGGCCTCGGCCGATACGATGGTGAGCTCGGGGAACCGCTCGAAGACGCCGGCGAAGATCATGTCGGTAATAGACTCGGCGATGAAGCGGGGCAGCGTGGCGTAGGAAGCGAATACTCGATCGGGGTCGAACTCCCGTTGACGGCCCGCGACGATGTGCAAGCTCACCGGTAGTTCAAGCTCCTCGGCGGCGGCCCAGAACGGATCGTAGCGGTCCGAGAAGTAGCCCTGGCCCGGCATGGGGGTCGCGGGGATCATCGCTCCGGCGACGCCTTTGGCGGCCACGCGCCGCAGCTCCATGACCGCCCATTCGACCTCGTCGGCGACGATGAGCGCGATGGCTTTCAGCCGGTCGGGATG
>JACZVV010000032.1 GCA_022572465.1 Chloroflexota bacterium | reverse complement strand
TCTGAAATCCGCCGTGCAGGTGTGGGACGTCTCCTCCGGAGAGGAGACCTTCGAGCTTCTCGGAGGCTCATCGTCATCGAGAAGCGGTCTGGTGGCGTTCACTCACGATTCCAGGTGCCTGTTGGTGGCCCGCGAGATCGAACCCATCGGGTTCTACGAAGTGGCGACGGGAAGACTCCGACTGCGCCTCGGTCCCACCCAGGCCGCGTGGCCGTGGCTATCCTTTGCCCTGTCCCCGGACGGGGAAAGCATTGCCACTCACCACAATGGCCAGATCTACGTCTGGCGAATCGCTCCCGCGGGCTGGGACGACCGCAGAGCGGCGACGACGAGTGATGATTGGCCGGGACTCTGGGACGCTCTCGCGAAGGAGGATGCCGTCGCCGCATTCGACGCGATCTGGGCCTTGACCTCGGGGGGGGACAGGGTCGTACCGTTCCTGCATGGGATGTTCCGCAAATTTGCCGTGGCGGATTCCCGGGAACTGTCTCGCCACCTGGAAGGCCTGGATGGCGAGGATTTCGATGGACGGCAGAGGGCCCACGCCGCACTCGGGGCGCTCGGGATCCGTGCGGAGCCGGCCCTCCGGGAGGCCTATGAGCGGAGCCGATCACCTGAACTTCGCGAGCGAATCGAGTCACTTCTCGGGCCTCTGGGACGTCCCTTTGTCGGGTCCGCTGGCGCGGCCGTGCAGAGGCTGCGCGCGATGGAGGTCCTCGAACGAATCGGCAACGACGAGGCCGTGCGTGTGCTTGCCGAATTGAAGGAGAACTCGCCTTCGCTGCGCGAACGTGAAGCCGCAGGCGCCGCCCTGATTCGAATCGAATTCTGGCAAAAGAAATGAGGTGATGATGGAGGTTCCGATGAATCGTGGAGGGATCCTCGCCTACCCCCTCTGCGCGGCTGCTGCACTGGTGGCCCTGCTCGGCGGCGCCGGCATTCCGCGTGCGGCGCTTGCTCAGTCCGCGGCCATCGTCGAACGGCCTCCCGCTCCGGACGGGGTCCTTCCCCCGAGGCAGTTGCTCCGCTCGGCAGGCCGAACCCTTCCGGTCTACGCCACCGCGATATCCGATGATGGTCGCTACGTCGTGGGGAGAGCAGGGGACCAGATCCAGCGAGTCATCGATGTCCGCTCCGGCGAGGAGCTATTCTTGCTCCCCGGCGAAGCGCCGACAGGTTACGTTGCGTCATTTTCGCCGGATGCTCATCTTCTCGCCTGTGCGAAGCTCGACAGAGTCATGCTTCTGGAGGTCCCCGAAGGTCGCGTTCTCCACCGGATGGAGATCCGCGTGACCGGTCGGAACGTCATCCGATCCCTGGCCTTTTCTCAGGACGGGAGCCTCCTCGCGGCTTCCGGGGAGCAGACCCGCATCTGGGACGTGGCGACCGGACAGGTCCGCCGGACGATCGAGATGCCGTCGCTGAAGGTCGTCTTCGCCCTGGGGGGCCGGGTGCTCATCACGGGCGACGCGGGGCGGGTCTACGGATGGGACACCGAGACGGGGGAGGAGCTCTATCGCATCGAGGAGCAGACAGGGGGCTGGCGGTGTATGGAGCCGACGAAGCACCCGATCGAGGTCTCGCCTGATGGCAAGACGGTGCTCTCGATCAAGCCCGATGGCGGGACTCCCCTCATCTGGGAGGTCATCACGGGCAGACCGATCGCCTTCATATCGCGCCAACGCCAGGCGTTCTCTCGTTTCGCCTACCTTCCCGATGGCCGGAGAATCGCTTCGGTCGACACCTACGGCAGCATGAAGTTGTGGGATGTCTCGAGCGGCCAGGAGTCCTCCGGGTGGAGCGGTCGTCCTCTGGGCTGGGAATCGAAAGGCCACCTCCTGACTTCTAGCAACTGGAAGACCATCATCAGCGGAAACCACCTCCTCGAGTTTTCCCCGGCAATCCTCCGGGGGCATCGGGCCCTCGTGAGCGCTGTCGCGTTCTCTCCCGATGGTAAGACGTTGGCAACAGGCAGCTTTGACCGCTCGGTTCGACTCTATCGTACCGCGAGTCCAACGGACCGGCGGGCTCGGGGAGCGGGCCGGATCGCCACGGCGAGCTCCGCGCCGGCTCCCCACAGTGTAAGTGGGTTGCCATGGACGCGAACGATCGACACGAGGCCCAGGAGTTCGTTCTTCATGCTGTCAAGGAGAACGACGTCAAATTCATTCGCCTGTGGTTCACCGACATTCTGGGCAGCTTGAAAGGCTTCGCCATCACCGTGGAGGAGCTGCGCGAGGCGATGGACCGTGGCAAGGCCTTCGATGGATCGTCCATCGAAGGATTCGCCCGATTCGACGAGAGCGACATGATCGCCATGCCCGACCCCTCGACCTTCACGCTGCTGCCCTGGCGGCCGCGGCAAAACGCCGTGGCCAAGATGTTCTGCGACATCCTCACGCCCGAGGGCGAGCCGTTCGAGGGCGACCCCCGGCGGGTGCTGAAGCGCATGCTCAAGCGCGCAGCGGACATGGACTACACCTACTATACCAGTGTCGAGCTGGAGTTCTTCTACTTCAAGGACAGCAAATCGACGGAGATATTGGACCAGGGCGGCTACTTCGATCAGACGTCGATGGACTGGGGATCGGACCTGCGCCGCGAGACGGTCCTCACCCTCGAGCAGATGGGCATTCCGGTGGAGTACAGCCACCACGAAGCGGCGCCCAGTCAGCACGAGATCGATCTGCGTTACGCCGACGCCCTGACGATGGCCGACAACATCGCCACCTATCGGGTGGTGGTCAAGGAGATCGCGAGCAAGCACGGCGTATACGCCACCTTTATGCCGAAACCCATCTATGGCGTGAACGGCAGCGGGATGCATGTGACCCAGTCGCTGTTTCGCGGGGAGGGCAACGCCCTGTACGACGCTGAGCAGGAGAAGCATCTGTCGCGTGTGGCGCGGCACTTCGTCGCCGGCCTGCTGAAGTACGCCCCGGAGATCACGGTCATCACCAACCCCTGGGTCAACTCCTACAAGCGGCTGGTGCCCGGCTACGAGGCCCCCATCTTCACGTCCTGGGCCCATCGCAGCCATTCGGACCTCATCCGTATCCCCGACTACCGGCCGGGCCGCGAGGACAGCACGCGAATCGAATACCGGGCGCCCGACTCGGCCTGTAACCCGTACCTCACGTTCACCGTGCTCCTGGCCGCGGGTCTCGAGGGCATCGAGGAGGGCCTCGAGCCGCCGCCGCCGATGGAGAGCGACGTTCACTCCTTGTCCGACACAGAACGGGCCGAACGGGGCATCGGAAACTTGCCCAGCAGCCTGAAGGAGGCGATTCAAGCCGCCGAAGGCAGCCGGCTGCTTCGCAAAGCCCTGGGAGACGACGTGGTCGAGAGCTACTTGCGAAATAAAAAAATCGAGTGGGAGGAGTATCGCGTTCAGATTCATGAATACGAGATGCGGCGGTACCTCCCAATTCTGTGAACCTGGCGGCGACAGGCAGGCGCCGTCTTCCGTGGAGTCGTCAATGGAAATGATCCAGCCCCAGAGCCAGAGGCTCCTCTACGACCCTAAATACGAGCACGATGGCTGTGGCGTCGGCTTCGTCGCCGACGTCTCGGGCCATCGCAGCTTCGGCATTGTCCAAAAGGCCCTCACGGCCGTGGGCAACGTCACCCACCGGGGCGCGATCAGCGCCGACGCCAAGACCGGCGACGGCGCCGGCGTCATGACTCAGATCCCCGTCAAGCTCTTCCAGAGGGAGATCGAGGGGATGGGCCAGCGATTGGCGCGGGGCGCCGACCTGGCGGTGGGCATGATCTTTCTCCCGGGGCGCGACGAGGCCGCCCGGAAGCAGGCGGTGGCGATTATCGATGCGGAGGTGGAGGCCGCCGGCCTGCACCGGTTCGGCTGGCGGCAGGTGCCGGTGGACCGGTCGGCCTTGGGCCAGACGGCCATCGACATCGAGCCCTCCATTCAGCAGGTCCTCATGGGCCGTCCTGACGGCATGAACGACGAGGAGTTCGGCCGGGCGCTCTACGTCGCCCGGCGAGCGATCGAGAGCCGAGCGAAGGAAGAAGCGATCGAGGATTGCTACGTCCCTTCGTTCTCCCACAAGACCATCGTCTACAAGGGGATGATGGTCGCCTCGCAGCTTGATCACTACTACCGGGACCTGCGCGACCCCGACTTCGAGACCGCGCTGGCCGTTTACCATCAGCGGTATAGCACCAACACGTTTCCCAACTGGCGCCTGGCTCAGCCGTTCCGCACGCTGGCCCACAACGGCGAGATCAATACGCTCCAGGGAAACTGCAACTGGATGCGCGCGCGGGAGCCGGAGCTCCACAGCACGGTCTGGGGCGACCGCATTCGGGACCTGATCCCCATCATCGAGGAGTCGGGCAGCGACTCGGCCAAGCTGGACAATGCGGCGGAGCTGCTGACCCTCTCGGGCCGGAACATCCAGCACGCCATGATGATGATGGTGCCTGAAGCGTGGGAGAACATGCCCCACATGAAGCCCGCGTGGAAGGCCTTCTATCAGTATCACGCCTGTCTGACGGAGCCCTGGGACGGCCCGGCGGCGCTGGCCTTCACCGACGGCGACATCGTCGGGGCCTGCCTCGACCGCAACGGCCTTCGCCCCGCCCGGTACAAGCTCACGGACGACGGCATCATCGTGATGGGCTCGGAGGTCGGCGTCGTCGAGATGGACGACGCCCACATCGTGGAGAAGGGGCGTCTGGGACCGGGCCAGATGATCGCGGTGGACACGCAGCGGGGTCAGCTGCTCCATAACGACGAGATCAAGGACCAGTTCTCGCGGCGCAAACCCTACGGCAGGTGGCTCAACCGACGCCTCTATCAGCTCGCGAAGGCGACGCCCAAGCCCTCGGTCGACGGTCATCATACCCACGCCGACCTGGTCCAGCGCCAGCGAATCTTCGGCTACACCCAGGAGGACCTCTCCTTCGTCATCAAAGCGATGATCCTGGAAGCCAAAGAGCCGATCTTCTCCATGGGCGACGACACCGCGATCGCGGTGCTGGCCGTCAAGCCGCGTCTCCTGTACAGCTTCTTCAAGCAGCGGTTCGCCCAGGTGACCAACCCGCCCATCGACCCACTCCGCGAGGAAGTGGTGATGTCGTTGCACAGCTATCTGGGGCCTCGGCACAGCTTTCTGGAGGAGAAGGACGAGCACGCCCGCTTGGTCCACGTCGAAAGCGCCATCATCTCGAGCCAGGAGCTGGAATCCTTGCGGGACCTCGACGATCCAGCGTTCAAGTCGGCCACGATCCAGGCCACCTTCGATGTCGGCCGGGGCGTGGCGGAGATGGAGCGGGCCGTCGACGCTCTGTGCCAGGCCGCCGTCGAGGCCGTCGACGACGGCGTTTCGATCCTGGTCTTGAGCGACCGCGACGTCAGCGAGGACCGCGCGCCCATCCCCATGCTCTTGGCCGTGGGCGCGGTGCACCAGCATCTCATCCGCGCGGCCAAGCGCATGAAGACCAGCATCGTGGTCGAATCGGCCGAGCCCAGGGAAGTGCATCACTTCGCCTGTCTCTTGGGCTACGGCGCCTCCGCGGTCAGTCCCTACCTGGGCTTCGAGACCCTCGGCGAGTTCATCGAGTCGGGCGAGATCGAGAACATGAGCCTTGAAGAGGCTCAGAAAAACTACCGGAAGGCTCTCGACGCCGGCCTCTTGAAGATTATGTCCAAGATGGGCATCTCCACCGTCTCCAGCTACCAGGGCGCCCAGATCTTCGAGGCCCTGGGCATCGGCGACGATCTCATCGAACGGTGCTTCACCGGCACCACCTCCTGGATCGGCGGCATCGGCATGGAGGAGCTGGCCGAGAGCATCATCGAGCGGCACCGGCGCGCCTTCGAGCCCACCAGCGCCAAGAAGCTCGACGACCACGGCTACTACCACTTCCGCAGAGATGGCGAGGAGCACCGCAACAGCCCCAAGATGGTCAGGGCGCTGCACGCGGCGGTGGCGTCGGGCAGCTACGAAGATTTCAAGGTCTTCTCCAGCCTGGTCGACGACCGGGAGCCTATCGCGATACGCGACCTCCTGCAATTCAAGCCGCGGGACCCCATCTCGGAGGAGGAGGTCGAGCCCATCGAGGCGATCTTCCGGCGCTTCAGCAGCGCCAGCATGTCGCTGGGGGCGCTGAGTCCCGAGGCCCACGTGACGCTGGCCGTGGCGATGAACAGGATTGGAGCGCGGAGCAACACCGGGGAGGGAGGCGACGACCCGGTCCGCTACTGGCCTTCGGAGAACGGGGATTCGCCCCACAGCAAGATCAAGCAGGTGGCCTCGGGCCGGTTCGGGGTCACGGCGGAGTACCTGGCCTCGGCCTCCGAGCTGGAGATCAAGATGGCGCAGGGCTCCAAGCCCGGGGAGGGAGGCCAGCTTCCGGGGCACAAAGTGGTCGACCATATCGCCAAGCTGCGGCACGCGGTGCCGGGGATCCAGCTCATCTCGCCGCCGCCGCACCACGACATCTACAGCATCGAGGACCTGGCGCAACTGATCCACGATTTGAAACAGGTGAACCCGCGGGCCACCGTCTGCGTGAAGCTGGTGTCGGAGGCCGGCGTGGGGACGATTGCGGCTGGGGTCGTCAAGGGATATGCCGATTCCATCCTGATCAGCGGCGACTCGGGCGGCACCGGCGCCTCGCCGCTGAGCTCGATCAAGAACGCGGGAAGTCCTTGGGAGCTGGGCCTGGCCGAGACCCAGCAGGTGCTGGTGCTGAACGACCTGCGGGGCCGGGTCCGACTCCGAACGGACGGGGGCTTGCGGACGGGGCGAGACGTGGTGGTGGCCGCGATGCTCGGGGCCGAGGAGTACGCCTTTGGGACCGGGGCCCTCATCGCCATCGGATGCAAGATGGCCCGCCAGTGCCATCTCAATACCTGCCCCGTGGGCGTGGCCACCCAGAAGGAAGAGCTGCGCCAGAAGTTCTTCGGGACGGCGGAGATGGCGATCCACTATTTCACCCACGTCGCCATGGAAATCCGACAGATCCTGGCGGGGCTCGGTGTGCGGAGCCTCGATGAGATCGTCGGACGCGCCGACATGCTGGAGGTGAACCACCGGGACCATCCACGGGCGGAGATGCTGGACCTGAGCCGGCTCCTGGCCGACCCCGACCCCTCCGGCACGAAGCCGCGGCGGTGCGTGCAGGAGCGCAACGACCGGCCGGGCGACGTGCCGTTGGACGACCAGATCCTGATCGACGCCGCCGCGGCCATCTCCGGTGAAGGGTCGGTGACGTTGGAGTATAAGATCAAAAACGTCAACCGCGACGTGGGCACCAAGGTCTCGGGCGAGCTGGCCTACCGCTGGCGGACCTCGGTCCTGGACCGGCACGTCGCCGAGCTGCGATTTGAGGGCAGCGCGGGTCAGAGCTTCGGCGCGTTCTGCGTCGGGGGCCTGAAGCTGGTCCTGGAGGGCGAGGCCAACGACTACGTGGGCAAGGGGATGGCCGGTGGCGAGATCGTGGTGAAGCCGCCGAAGAACGCCTCCTTCGTCCCTCACGAGAACATCATCATCGGCAACACCGTGCTCTACGGCGCTACCGGTGGGCGCCTGTTCGCCTCGGGACGAGCCGGAGAGCGCTTCGCCGTCAGGAACAGCGGCGCGACGGCGGTCATCGAGGGCGCCGGGGACCACTGCTGCGAGTACATGACCGCGGGCCTGGTGGTGGTCCTTGGCGAGACGGGGCGCAACTTCGGCGCCGGGATGAGCAACGGCCGGGCCTATGTATTGGACGAGGACGAACAGTTCGTCAACTGCTACAACCCCGATATGGTGGTCATCCACCGGGTCACCGACCCCGAAGACGAGGCAACGCTGCGATCGCTGATCGAGCGCCATCTGGAGCTGACGGAAAGCCCGAAGGCCGAAGAGGTGCTGAAGAGCTGGGAACGCTACTTGCCCTTGTTCTGGAAGGTGGCGCCTCAAGGTGTGCTCGGTGGCTCGAACCGCGGGGCCCCTGCTCCAAAGCCGACGCGGCGCAAGATGCCAGCCCGCGCCCTGTAGGAGTGACCTGTCCCTTTCAGAGGATGCTCGACGGGAGTCGGCGCCAGAGTCGGCGCTGGTCGCCCCTGGCGTGATGACCGCCCGAGCGCCCGACCTTTTCGCTGTTGACGCGTCCCGCGTCCCGTGCCATCATCGTCGCGGGTTCGTCGAGCTCCCGTGCCTGGCGAATCGATGCGCGCGGGACGTTGCTTCCCGGGAGGGTCCGACGCGATGACCGCCCAGAGTTCAACCGTCCGCTTTCCATCCCTCGAGTTCTTCGAGGCGATGCAGCGGCGGATGAACCAGGACGAGGCCAAGTATCGGGCTATCGGCGTCATGGACGTGCTCGTCGGGATCCGAGTCCAGGCCGACGGCGACATGGAGCAGACGCGGCTCTACACGTTCATGTTCGACGGCTACGCCTGTGGTGAGGTCGGTGAGGTGAGAGACGGGGGCGAGCCCGATCTGGACTTCGTTCTGGAAGGACCGTACGGAGCGTGGAAAGAGATGTTCCAGAACATTCAGGCCCACGGCAGAGCGGACACCAAACATACGCTGAACCACCTGACGATGCTGGACGACCCGCTGCGGGTCGCGGGGCCGGACCAGTACCGGGTGGACAAGCTCTACCGGTTCAACTACAGCTTGCAGGTGTTTCTCGAAGAGGCGGCGGGGATCGATACTGAGTTTGTCGCGTGACTGCCCAAAGCCGCCGGCTTCGCTATCCAACTCGGCCGGTTACCCCCGCGGACGGGAATGTCGCCCTCGATTGCTAGGAGGTGTTGAGCATGAAAGCGACCTATCTGAAGGAGTTCGGCGGCCCGGAAGTGCTCACCTACGGCGATCTGCCGGAGCCGAGCATCGGGCCGGACGACGTGCTGATCCGCGTCCACGCCACCGCGCTGAATCACCTGGATCTCTTCCGCCGGGCTGGGCAGCGGGGCACCAGTACCGAGCTGCCCGAGCCCGTCATCCTGGGCTGCGACATCGCCGGCGAGGTTGCCGAAGTCGGGGGTGAGATCACCGACCTCAAGACCGGCGATCGGGTTATGGTCAACCCGGGAATCACCTGTGGCCGGTGCGAGCACTGCGTCTCGGGCCGGGACAACATGTGCCGGCGGTACACCATGATCGGGGCCATGGTCAACGGCGGCTACGCCCAGTACGTCAAGGCGCCTCGAGTGAACGTGCATGTGCTGACGGCGGCGCTTTCGTGGGAGGAAGCGGCGGCCATCCCATTGACCTTCTTGACCGCGTGGCACATGCTGACCGGCCTGGCCAAGCTTCGGCCCGGCGAGACCGTGCTGATCCAAGCGGTGGGCTCCGGCGTGGGCAGCGCCGCGTTGCAGATCGCCAAGCTCATCGGCGCCAAGACAATCGTTACCGCCAGCTCCGACGAGAAGCTGCTCAAGGGCAAGGCTCTGGGCGCGGACGAGACCATCAACTACTCGGAGGTCGATTTCGCCGAACGCATCAAGGAGCTGACGGGAGGCCAGGGCGTCGCCGTCGTCTTGGACCACATCGGCGAGGCGACCTTCGAAAAGAACATCGCCAGCCTGGCCCGGGGCGGAAGGTACGTCAATTGCGGCGTCACCAGCGGCCACAAGGGCCAGCTGCACATCGGGCAGCTCTTCACCAAGCAAATCCAGCTCTTCGGCTCCTACATGGGCACCAAGCAGGAGATGCTGGAGGTGATGCGGCTGGTGAACCAGGGGAAGCTCCACGGCGTGGTCGACAAGCTCTTTCCCCTGGAGTCGGCCGCTGATGCTCACCGAGCGATGGAGGACCGGAACGTGTTCGGCAAGCTGGTCCTTCAGGTCCCGTAAGCCGGTGTCGTATCGAGGGAGGACTCTATGACAAGCCGGCACCCGATTCGGTTTGGCCTTCAGACCGCCCCGGAAGGGGCCGAATGGCTGGAGTTGGTCAAGGTCTGGAAGTTCGCCGAGGACCTGGGCTACGACACCATCTGGACCTCAGACCACTTCGTCACCTCGCTCTTTCAGGACGAGCCCGAGACCACGGTGCTCGATGGGTGGACGGCGCTGGCCGGCCTCGCCGTGCTGACCTCCCGCGTCCGGTTGGGTGTGATGATCACCGGGAACATGTACCGGCACCCGCCCCAGCTGGCCAGAATCGCTGCCACCATCGATCGCATGACGAACGGGCGACTGATCATGGGCATCGGGGCCGGATGGCACGAGCTGGAGCACGGGATGTACGGCGTTCCCTTCCCGTCCCCCGCCGAGCGCGCCCACCGCATGGCCGAAACGGTCCAGATCTTCAAGCTGCTCTGGACCGAGCCCCGCGCCACGTTCAAGGGCGAGTACTACGAGCTGCGCGACGCCATCGCCGAGCCCAAACCGGTGCAGAAGCCGCACATTCCCATATGGATCGGTGGCTGGGGCGAGAAGATCATGTTGAAGTACGTCGCCATGTACGGCGATGGTTGGAACCTGACAGGCTCGCCCATCAGCCTGCCGCCCAAGCTGGAGGCACTGGAGCGTCACTGCGAATCCGTCGGGCGGGACATCGACGAAATCGAGAAATCGGTGATGCACATGGGCCTTTACATGACCGAGGACCAGGAGTGGGTGCGCCGGTACATCGAGGGGAGGTCCTATAAGCGGGCGCAGGGGTTCGAGAATATGAAGGGCCATTTCATGATCGGCACGCCCGAAGAGATGAGGGAGACCATCGGCAAACTCATCGACCTGGGGTTCACCCACTTCGTGGCGCAGATCGTCCAGCCCTACGATTACCACGCCATCGAGCGGTGGTATAGGGAAGTGGCCCTGTCGTTCAAAGAGGCGTGAGAGTTCCGGCATGTGTCCGGCAGTAGAGCCTGACGGTAAGGGAATCGCTCGGCCCCGTGCCCCCATGCCGCGCCACGTCATCGACATCAGCAACGACGTTGAGTCTCCAATCGACGTCAAGGCCACGTGGCTGCGGCGCGTGGTCCGCGGTGCCCTCGCGTCGGCGGACCTGCGGGACGCTGTCGAGGTCGGCCTGTTGCTGACCGGCGACGACCGGGTGCGGCGGCTCAACCGCGACTACCGGGGAGAGGACCGGACGACCGATGTCCTCGCCTTCGCCCTGGAGGAGTCCGAGGTCGCCTTTCCCCGGCCCCCGGACGCTCTGCCGTCGCTGGGACAGGTGCCCTCGGATGCTCTGCCGTCGCTGGGACAGGTGCCCTCGGATGCTCTGCCGTCGCTGGGACAGGTGGTGGTATCATATCCGCAGGCCGTCCGGCAGGCCGCCGAATACGGTCATACGGTGGAACGAGAAGTGGCGTTCCTGGTGGTGCACGGCCTGCTGCATTTGCTGGGTTTCGACCACCAACGGCCCGACGATGAGGCCAGGATGCTCTTGAAGCAGGAGGCCATCATGACCTCCTTGGGTTTGCCCAGGACATAGGGGGAGCCGCCGCGCCTGCCGCGCGGAGTCATGACCTCGCAAGTCTTCTATCGCAAGTGGCGGCCCCAACGCTTCGACGAGCTTGTCGGGCAAGATCAGATCTGTCAGACGCTCCTCAACGCCTTGGCGGCGGGACGCGTGGCCCACGCCTACCTCTTCTGCGGCTCCCGGGGCACGGGGAAGACCAGCATGGGCCGCATTCTGGCCAAAGCCGTCAACTGCTTCGAATCGGGGAGAGGCGAGCCTTGCGGCCAGTGCGCCTTCTGCAACGCCGTCGTCGACGGCCGCGCCCTCGACCTGATCGAGATCGATGCGGCGAGCAACCGCGGCATCGATGAGATCCGAAGCCTGCGGGAGAAGGTGAACTTCGCTCCCAACGAGGCCCGGTACAAGGTCTACATCATCGACGAGGTCCACATGCTGACCAAGGAGGCCTTCAACGCTCTGCTCAAGACGTTGGAAGAGCCCCCGCCTCACACCATCTTCGTGCTGGCCACCACCGAGGCCCACAAGCTGCCGGCCACGGTCATCTCGCGCTGCCAGCGGTTCGATTTCCGGCGCATTCCGCTGCCGACCGTGGTCGAGCGCCTGGCCCGCATCTGCGGAGACGAAGGCGTCGAGGCGTCACCCGAGGCCCTCGCCGCCATCGCCCGAAGCGCCGGCGGCAGTCTGCGCGACGCCGAGAACATCCTTGAGCAGATCGTGGTCGGACAGGGGCAACGGATCGATCTGGACCACGTCAAACAGATGCTGGGAATCGGTGGCGACGCGCAGGTCCGCCAGCTAACGGCGGCCATCGTCAGCGGCGACGTGGGCTCTGGGCTCGACGCGATCGGCCAGGCCGTCGCTGATGGCGTCGACCTGGCGCAGGTGCACCGGGGGCTCATGGAGCGGCTCCGGGGGCTGATGCTGGCAAAGGCGGGCGCCGGTGCGTCGGCCGACCTTCCGGTGGAGGACCTCGAAGAGATAGAAAAATTGGCGGCCGGCGTCTCCATGGACACGATCCTGAAAGCGATCAGGTCCTTCGGGCAAGCGGACCAGCGCGGCCCCGTTCAATCGCCGCTGTCGCTGGAGCTCGCCCTGGTGGAGGCTGCGTCGGCGCCCGGCGAGACGCCCTCGCCCGCGGCGGGGTTGCCCGCCTCTTCCCCAACTCGCTCGGTCAGCCCACCTCCTCCCGTCGCCAAGCCCTCGCCAGCCGCGAAGCCACCGGCGCCGGCGCGCCCCGAGCGTGACGACCCGGCCCCTGCCGTCCCCTCCGTCGAGTCGGTGGCGACCCCCCCCGTCGGCTCTGTGCCGACGGGAGAGACCTCGGACGTCGATCAGCCGGTCCCCGTGAGCGTGGCGCCGGCGTCTGCGGAGCCCCCGGAGCCCCCACGGTCTGGGAAGGAACCCGTCTCGATGAATGGCGATGCGCCCGCCAGCGACGACGAGCTATTCCAACGGCTGAGGGACAACTGGCGAGCCGTCATCGACGCGTCCAAGGGCCAGGATGCAAAGTACAAGCTGGACGCCCTGCTGCGTACCGGCCGCCTCGATTCGGTCCAGGGAGACGCGGCCGTGGTGGGCTTCACGCACAAGAAATTCGTCGATATGATGAACGAGGTGCTGGACAATCCCGGAAGTCGAAAAGCGCTCGAGGAGGCGGTGGCCAAAGTCGCGGGCAAGCGGCTGAAGATCCGTTGCGTGGTCGCGGCCCGCCGGGAGCGATCGCCCGGCGGGCACCTGGTCAAGGCGGCGATGGACGAGATGGGCGCACGAGTCGTCGAAGGTGGAGAAACTGCGAATGAATAAGAACCTGATGCGCCAGGCGCAACAGCTCCAGGCCAAGCTGGCCAAGGCGCAAGAAGAGCTCGTTACCCTGACGGTCGAGGCGACGGCCGGCGGCGGAGCCATCGCCGCCGTCGTCACCGGCGACCAGAAAGTCCAGTCGATCAAGATCGACCCCGACGTCGTGGACGCCGATGACGTCGAGATGCTCGAAGACCTGGTCCTGGCGGCGATCAACGAGGGCCTGGACAAGTCGCGGGAACTGGCATCGTCGTACCTGAGCAAGCTCACCGGGGGGTTGGGGCTGCCCGGCCTGGGAGGCCGGTAGCCGGCGGCGTGTCACCCGAAACCCTGGTCAGAAACGAAAGCGCCACCCTTGGACTTCTTACCCGCAGCCGCTCCGATCGTCCGACTCATCGAAGAGCTGAACAAGCTTCCCGGCGTCGGTTCCAAGACCGCCCAGCGCCTCGCCTACCACCTCATCCGCACCTCGACGGAGGACGCCGAGGCCCTGGCCCAGGCTATCGCCGACATCAAGCAGCAGGTCGTCTTTTGCGCCCGCTGCCAGAACATCACCGACGTCGATCCCTGCGCCATCTGCGCCGACGCTCGCCGCGATCAGACGAAGGTGTGCGTCGTGGAGCAGCCGCTGGACATCCTGGCCCTGGAGCGGACGCGGAGCTACAACGGCCTGTACCACGTGCTGCACGGCGCTATTTCGCCCATCGACGGCGTGGGGCCCGGTGACCTGAAGGTGCAGGAGCTGGTGGAGCGGCTGCAGAACCACGGCGTCGAGGAGCTGATCCTCGCCACGAACCCCAGCTTACAAGGGGAGGCCACGGCGACCTACGTTCAGCGGCAGATCGCCGGTCTCGGCCTCAAGATCACCCGCCTGGCGCGGGGCCTGCCCTCGGGCGCCGACCTGGAGTACGCCGATGACGTTACCCTGACCAGGGCTCTGGAGGGACGCCAGGAGTTCACGTAGAGGGTGCAGGGTGGACCAGTCCAGATTCTTCAAGAGCGAAGCGATCGTCCTGAAGTACTTCCCCCTGGGCGAGGCCGACCGCGTCGTCACGCTGTACACGCCGGGCGAAGGCAAGGTCCGGGCCGTGGCGCGGGGCGTGCGCAAGGTCAAAAGCCGCCTGGGCGGACACCTGGAGCCGCTGACTCGGGTCCGTGTTCTCATCGTGAAGGGCAAGAGCCTCGACGTGGTCTCACAGGCGGAGACGCTGACCAGCAACATCGCATTGCGGGGCGATCCGTGGCGGACCGCCTGCGGCCTCTACCTGGCCGAGCTGGTGGACGGCTTCACTAGCGAGAACCTGGGCAACCCGCCGGTGTATCAGCTCCTGCGCCAGGTTCTCGAAACCGTGGGACGGACCGACGATCCGGACCGCGCTTTGCGGCGCTTCGAGCTCCAGCTGCTGCGGCTGGTGGGCTACGCCCCCGAGCTCCATCACTGCGTCGAATGCCTGGCCGACCTGGCGCCGGCGTCCCACTCCTTCAGCGCGGCCGCAGGCGGGATTCTCTGCCCGTCTTGCCGGGGCTCCGATCCCCTCGGCCGAAGCCTCTCGCTCAATGCTCTGAAGGTGTTGCGTCTGTTTTCCAGCAGCGACCTTCAAACTGCCGAGCGGGTCCGCTTGGCCCCGGAGCTCACCCTCGAGCTCGAGCATACCATCCGTTACTACCTCTGCTATCTCCTGGAGAGAGAGCTGAAATCGACGGCGTTCCTGGACCTGCTGCGCAGAGAGCGCGAAGCCGGAGAACGACGGTCAGGGAAGTCCGAGGCCGGCGTCAGCTCAAGATCGAGATAAAGACGCCCGCGACCACGGCCGAGCCGATCACGCCGGCGACGTTCGGGCCCATCGCGTGGGGCAGCAGAAAGTTCCTGGGGTTGGCTTGCTGGCCCAGCACGTGAGACAGCCGGGCCGCCATGGGCACCGCCGATACTCCCGCCGAGCCGATGAGCGGGTTCACCTTGTCCTTCACGAACAGGTTCATGATCTTGGCCGACAGCAGACCGCCCACGGTACCGCATGCAAAGGCCACCAGGCCCAGGCCCATGATCGCCAGGGTCTTGACCTCGAAAACCCGATCGCCGGAAAGCTGGGCCCCGATGGTGATCATGAGGAAGATCGTGGCGATGTTCATGATCTCGTTGGAGGAGGCGTCGCTCAGCCGCGGAACGACGCCGCTCTCCCGGAACAGGTTGCCGATCATGAACAGGGCGATGAGAGGGGCCGCTTCGGGAACCAGGAGGATGATCACCAGCATCGCACCGGCGGGGAACAGCAGCTTCTCCCGGCGGGAGACGTCCCGCGGGGGCTTCATTTCGATCTCCCGCTCCTCCTTGGTGGTCAGCAGGCGCATCAGCGGGGGCTGGATGAACACGACGCTGGCCATGTAGGAGTAGGCAACGACGCCGGTGATGCCCAGGAGATCGGGCGCTAGCTTGGCCGAGGCGAAGATGGTCGTCGGGCCGTCGGCCCCGCCGATGATGCCGA
Organism: Chloroflexota bacterium; assembly: GCA_022572465.1. Lineage (GTDB taxonomy): Bacteria > Chloroflexota > Dehalococcoidia > SHYB01 > SHYB01 > JACZVV01. The sequence continues at coordinate 10,867 of JACZVV010000032.1, read as the reverse complement.
TGGCCGCAGCCTCTTTCAGGGTAAACAGGTCCGGCGACGTGAAAGTGCCGATCCCCAGGGCCAGCCAGAAAGCGACGAAGATGCCCACCTGGGCCGCGGCCCCCAGGATCAACGTCTTGGGATTGGCGATGATCGGGCCGAAGTCGGTCATCGCGCCCAGGCCGAGAAAGATCAGCGGCGGCAAGATGTTCCAGAACGAGAGGGTGAAGTGGAAGATGACGCCGAAGATGCCGCTGGACTGCACCTCGCCCGAGGGGTCGTAGTCCACGAGGCCGGTCCCCGGCAGGTTGGCCAGGAGGATGCCCAGGCCGATGGGCAGCAGGACGTAAGGCTCCCACTTCTTGACGATGGCGATGCCAATAAAGAACGCGCCCAAGGCCAGCAGAGGCACGTTCTCCCAGGTGAGGTTGGCGAACCCCGAATCTCCGAGGAAATCTAAGAGGTCTGACAAAGCCAGTCTTCTTGGTCACGCCGCCGGCTTCACCGCCCGCGTCGCGTCGCCCTCCTGGATTGCATTGCCATGCGGGAGGCCATGAGCTGCCATCTCCCGTAGCTCTTCCAACCGGCCGCTTCCGGGGCCGGCCCCTGGTGTTCCATCTCTTCCAGAGCCATCGCCTCGGCGTCGAACTCCTCCTCGGCCATGGCCACCGCCGCCGCGGCCGCCGCCGCCATCGCGGGGTTCCGATCGGGGGAGCCCGTGGTTTCGTCGGCGGCCTCCTCCAAAGCGTCCGCCGCGGTGCCGGCGATGGCTTCGGCCTGGTCTTGGGGTTCGGTTCCAACGATGCGGCTCATGAGCCTGGTCAAGACGATCAGGGAGACCAGGGAGACGAACGCCGCGCCCACGCCGAGGATGGTGAGCGTCACGGCCTTACTGATTTCAAAGTCGACCACGGGGCCCCTTACTCGATGATGAAGGTCGGTCGCAGCCGACTTTTCCTCGCAAATGATACCGTATTCATCGCATCGATGCCAGGTTCGAGGCCGCATGCCGCCGGGGCCGCTCGTTCTACCCGCCTTCAGGCGTCGGTGTGGCGGCCGCGGCCCGCCGCTCGCGAAGGGTGTGGAGTATCAACGTGAGGGCCGCCACGCCGGGGAATATGCTGGCGACGATGAAGAACGTTTGAAAGTTTGTCAGATCGAGGACTACTCCCATCAAGGCCCCGCCGCCGAACAGACCGATGTCGAGACCGATGGCGAAGGTGGAGGATGCGGCGCCCATGTTGACGCCCTTCGCCCGGTCCACCGTCATGGCTTGAAGCCCTGGCTGGACGACGCCGGACCCGGTGCCGACCATGGCGGCCACGACGAAGATGAACCACGGCTCCTGTACGATGGCGGTCAGGAACGTGCCCACCATCATCAATCCCATGCCGGGAATGATGGCGTAGGCGCGGGGATACCGGTCCAGCAGCGGGCCGCTCCAAACACGCGAGAAGACGATGGCCACCGCCATCACGGTGTAGAACAGGCCGATGTTGCCCAGGTGCAGCTGCTCCTTGTTGTAGATCGGAATGAAGATATTCAACGAGACGAAATTCAACACGATCATGAAGTTCAGCACTGCGGGGAAGATCGCCGGTTTGGAGATCAGGCTGCCGATGGTCTCGGCGAAGCCCCGCGCGGTGGGTCTCACCGGCACGTGCACTTCCTTGAGTCCCCGGGTAAGGGCGACGCCCACCAACGCGATGACGGTGGCCACGACGAACAGAATGGCGAAGTTGAACTCGTCGGTCACCTCGCTGCCGCTGCCGGGCAGCCAGCGCTCCAGCCGCTCCTCGACGCCTCGGAGGCTGCCGGCGGAGATGAGCCAGGTGCCGACCGCGGGGCCCACGGCCATGCCCAGGTTGGTGAACATGCCGAAGATGCTGATCGCCTGGCCGCGTTTGGCTGCAGGGGCGATATCGGCCACGTAGGCCATCGACGCGGTGAAGTAGAAGGAGACACCGGCGCCGGCCATCAGCCGCACGGGCCACAGGCCGGCCGTGCTGGTGACGAAATCGTAGCCGATGGAGCTGGCGGCCATGAGGACGCAGCCTAGCGTGAGGAAGCGCCGCCGCCCCATGGAGTCCACCAGACGCCCGGTGAAAGGACGCAGGGTGAGGGAGACGATGCTGGAGCCGCCCACCAAGAGTCCGATGAGGGTGGCGTTCCCGCCCTGCGCTTCGATAAAGATGGGAAGGGTGGGGAAGAACAGGACGAAGGCGGTGAAGAAGGCGAGGGTAGCGAGGGACGCGTAGACAAAATTGGCGGTCAGGATCCGGTCGGATTCCTGGGCCATGCGACGCTACAGGTCCAGGGCCTGGCGGCGCCTCCAGTAGTCGCGCTGGATCGCCAGGGCCTCGATCGCTTCTTGGATGGTGGTGAAGATGGGGAAGCCAGCGTTTTTGATCATGGAGCCGAGCCGGTCTTGATCGCCGAAGACGGCGGCGGCGATCGGCTTGTTCAGCTTGAAGCAGGTCTCCTTGATGTCCTGGAGAAGCTGCTCGGCGTCGGGCCCGGAAAAGCCCATGGCGGAGCCGCCTCCGCCGGTGGGGATCGTGACGGCCATGCCGTCGACCTCAGGCTGCTTCAGGATCGTTTGAACGGCGTAGATGGTGGCGGAGCGGTCGTAGATGTCCCCGAAGTCGACAGGGTTGGTGAAGCGGATCACGTTGGCCCGGCTCCGCTCTTCCAGCTCGTGGACGACCTCGGGCAATAGCTGCGGCAGGCGGAACCCATGGTCGCTGGCGACGTCGGCTGAGATGACGGCGAATCCTCCCGACGGCGAGACGACGACGATGTTGTCGCCCCGGCAGGGTGGCAGCGCGAAGGCCTTGGCGCAGGTGGTGAAGCTCTCGAGGTTGCGAACCCGGACGATCCCCGCTTGACGAAACGCCCCGTCGACCACCCGGTCGTCGCTGGCCAGGGCGGCCGTGTGGGACCGGGCGACTTCGGCCGTCGCCGGCGAGGTGTTCGCTTTCATCACCACGATGGGCTTGGGGCACCGCCGGGCCGCGTCGATCAGATCGCGCCCACGGCGGATGTCTTCCAGGTACATGAAGATCGTGTCCGTTGCCGGGTCGGTGGCCAGGTACTCCAGCAGGTCGGTCTCGTCGATATTCAGCTTGTTTCCGATGCTGATGACCTTGTTGAACCCCAGCCCTTCCTGGGAGAACATCGTGGCGCAGCGCATCTTGACCCCTCCGCTCTGGGCGATGATGCTGTTGGGGCCTTTCAGCAGGCTGGGCGGGTCCATGGGCGTGAAGGGCAGGACCAGGCCGTTGTCCAGATTGGTGATGCCCAGGCAGTTGGGTCCCAGAAAGCGGATCCCGTGCCTGGCGGCGACCTCCACCACCTCCCGGCTCAGCTCCTCGCCCCCCTCGCTGTACTCGGAGAAGCCGCCGCTGGAGATGAGGGCGCGGCGCACGCCCTTTTGGCCCAGCTCATCCAGGGTTTTGGGGATGAACCGGGCCGGTATGAGAATCGCGGCGAAGTCCACCTCCGTGGGCAGGTCCAGGGCGGAGGTGTAGATGGGCTTGCTGTAGATCTCGCCCGGCTCGTGTCCCACGGCGAACGTTTCGCCTGGGAACTTGAACTTGAGCAGGTTGCGAAGGATGTGCCGCCCTAGATTGTCACCGGAGTTGGAGACGCCGACCACCACGACCTTTTTCGGGTAGAACAAGTCTCGCAACGTCGATCCTCCGATGACACAAGAAAACGGCTGTGGATGCAGGGAGACGGTTACGACTGTACCGGAAATCGTGGCGGGTCGCAACGGGTGCGGCGCCCCGAGGCGTCACCGCGCCGATGGCGTTCCCGCCGCGCCCTTTCCCACCGCGCCAAGAATCGCCCCCGGCATCGCGCCGGAATGCTGGCCGTCGCGGAAAACGGTCTGGCCGTTGACGATCACCGCCGCGACGCCGACGGCCCGCTGCACGATACGCGGTGCGCCGCCCGGCAGGTCGTTGACGATCTCGCGAGGCAGGGCCGAGATCGTCTCGCGGTTGAACACCACGATGTCCGCCGCCATCCCTTCCTTCAGCAGGCCCCGGTCGGTGAGGCCCAGGACGCTCGCCGGCATCGACGTGAGGCGGCGCACGCCCTCTTCGAGGCCCATCACGTGTTTATCGCGGACCCAGTGGCCCAGCAACAGGCTGGTGTAATCGACGCCGCAGTCCATGTCGAGATGCGCTCCGGCATCGGACGATCCCGGCAGGCAATGCTCCGATTGGATCATCTTGCCGACGGCGTCCGGGTCGCCGTTCATGACTCCGGTGAAGACGAACCGCGTCTCCAGGTCCTCTTCCAAGGCGAGGTCGAGGAGCACGTCGACGACGTGCTGTCCTGACTCGGCAAGGTCCACCAGGCGCCTGCCCTCGAGGGCCTTGTTTTTCGCCAATGCGGTGCGCCTGACCTCGAGGCTCTCGGGCCTGCGGGCCGGCAACGCGCCCGGCTGCGGGTCCAGCTCGGAGCGAAGCTTGGCCCGCACGCCGGGGTCGGCGAGCAGACGTTTCCGCTCCTGGCCAGGCTTGGCCAGGACGTCGCGCCACGTCGGATACGTCGCGAACAGATCGGTGCGTTGGAGGGTGAACTCCAGGTCCAGCGACTGGCACTTGGCCAGGGCGTAGATGGAGGCCCCTCGCGCTTTGGCCTCGTCCATGAACCCGAGCAGCTCGCGCCACATGTCGGGCTGGTCCCACCGGTGCATGAACTGGCCCCACACGACGGGCCGGCCCGTGTCTCGGCTCCACGCGATCAAGAACTCGCGGTATTCGGGGCTGATGGTGGACGTGCCGGGCCTCGGCGAGATGTTGATGACCCCGGCGTTGACCTCGCCCAGCACGCTGGCGAGGCCATGGAGCTCTTCGAAGGTCGCCAGCTCGCTGGGTATCGGCTTGCCCCACGCGCCGATCCTGCCCTCGGCTTGCAGCGTCGAGAAGCCGATGGCGCCCTCGGCCATGGCGCGGCGCAGCTCCTCCTTCATGCGCTCCAGCTCCTCGGGCGTGGACTCCCGCTCGTAGGCCGCCTCGCCCATGACGTAGTACCGGAGAGGCGAGTGGGGCACTTGCGCGGCGACGTTGACGCCGAGGCGATTTCTCTCCAGCCGGCGAAGGAAATCGCCGAAGGTCTCCCAGTCCCAATCGACCCCTGCATTCAGTACGTCCAGCGAGATGCCTTCGACGTGGGCCATCAACGCGGCGGTGTAGGCCCGGCCCGACTCCGTTGCCGGGGCGATGCCGTAGCCGCAGTTGCCGGTGACGACGGTCGTCACGCCGTGCCAGGACGAGGACGTGGCCAGCGGGTCCCAGCACAGCTGGGCGTCGTAGTGGGTATGCATGTCGATGAAGCCGGGGGAGACGACGAGCCCTTCGGCGTCGACGGTCTCATCGGCGCCGCCCCCGATCCGGCCGACAGCGACGACCTTCCCCGCTCGAATGGCGACGTCGGCGCGAAACGCGGGAGCGCCGCTGCCGTCGATGACCGTACCGTTCTTGATCAGGAGGTCGTGGGGCATGGTAAATGCCTCCTCGGGGTTGCGTCAGCGCCTCAGGAGGAGTCCGACGGGCGCTTGCCGGTCAACAGGGCCACTGGGTTCTCCGTCAGGACCTTCCGCTTCTGCTCCTTCGTCAGGCCTTCCTGGTCCAGGAACGCCTTCACCGCGCCCGGGAAGATCGAGTCCGAATGAGGATAGTCCGACGCCCACACGATCAGGTCTTCGCCAACGGCGTTCGTCGCGTAGGCCAGATGCTTCTCGTCGGGGTCGCAGCCGAAAAAGATGTTGCCGCTGGTCAGGTACTCGCTGGGCGGCTTGTCGATGGCGGGGAGGTCGCCGGGCCGGCCGTGGTACTCGTTGTCGATGCGGTCGAGCCAGTACGGCAGCCAGCTCACGCCGCCCTCCAGGTAAGCGACCCGCAGGTTGGGATGCCGGTCGAGCACGCCGCCGAAGACCATGTCCATCATCGCCAGCATGCAAGACGCCGGGCTGCCGAACGCGTGGACGCGGATGTAATCGTACCGGGGGAACTGCTTGCGCAGCATGAACCGGACCCTGTGGGGAATGTGGACGTTGACCGGGACGCTCAAGCGTTCGGCTTCGGCGTAGAGCGGCTCGAACATCGGGTCGTCGGTGATCTTGTCCTCCATCGACGGTTTCATCAGAACGCCGACGAATCCAAACTCCTTCAGCGTACGGTTCATCTCGACGATGGCCGCCTCGATGTCGCCCAGGGGCAGCAGGGCGATGCCTTTGAGCCGGTCGGGATCGGCGCTGCAGTAGTCGGAGAGCCAGTTGTTGTAGCCGCGGCAGACGTCCGGCGAGTAGTGCTCCTGGTTCAGCGTCATCTCGGTGCCGAACAGCACGGCGACGTCGATCCCCTCCGAGTCCATGTCCACGAGCCGCGCCTTGGGGTCCCAGCCCCCGGTGCTCTTGTTGCGGGCCTTGAGGCCGGCGTACACGGCCTCCTTCGTTTGACCGCTGCTCCAATACCGGCCAGGGTTGTTGACGATGAGGCTCTCCATGAACTCACCGTCGGCGGGCTTGAAATACCGGGTCCAGTTGTCGACGCACTCCATCGTGACGTGGCCGTCGATGTCGATCACGGCATCTTTTTTCATCGTCCCCTCCGATGGCTCGATTGTATCCGCCTGGGCGGCCCCTCTGCTAGCCCCTCTACCAGCTCCTTTACCGCCTCTTCTACCGGCCCCTTTTACCGGCCCTTGAAGATGGGCTTGCGTTTCTCGGCGAAGGCGCGGGGGCCTTCCTTGAAGTCGTCGGTATCGCGCAGCGGCATGATGTAGTCCGTCTCCGTGGCCAGGGAGCCGTCGAGAGAGAGGTCCAGGCCTCGCGTGACCATCTCCTTGGCCGCCTGCACGGCCAAGGGCGCGTTCTCCAGGATACGGTCGGCGATGGCGTGGGCCGTCGTCATCAGGTCGGCCAGCGGCACCACGTCGGTGATGAGGCCCCACTGGAGCGCTTGCTGGGCCGTGAGGGGCTCGCCCGTGAGGACCATCTTCATGGCGACGGCTCTTGGAATCGCCCGAGGAAGACGAGTAACGCCGCCGGCGGCGGCCATGAGCGACCAGCGGACCTCCGGCAGGCCCAGGCGGGCGTGCTCGGCGGCGATGCGGATGTCGCAGGCCAGGGCCATCTCCAGGCCGCCGCCCAAAGCGTAGCCGTTGATGGCGGCGATCATCGGCTTCCAGATATGCATGTTCTTGGTGTTGCCGCCCACCGGGATCGTGGGCATTCGGAACGACGGCGCGCCCTCCTCGCGGTTCTCGACGGCCTCCTTCAAGTCGGCGCCGGCGGAGAAGGCGCGGTCGCCGGTCCCCGTCATGATGGCCACCCAGACGTCCGGGTCGTCCCGAACGTCGCTCCAGACCTGGAACAGCTCCTCGCTCATCTTGCCGTTCAGGGCGTTCAGCCGGTCGGGCCGGTTCAGGGTGATGACGGCCTTGCGGTCCTTCTTTTCGTAGATGATCGTCTCGAAGTCCATGGGTGGAGTCCTCCTGGTGGTACGCGCTCGGCAACACCTCCCCAACCCCCTTGAGGGGCTTGGGGTTGCCGCCGATGGCGGAGGAAGTATAGCAGGGGCGGCCTGATGCGAACGGCGATGGATGGGCTAAACGCCTAGTCCAGCAACGACGCCGCCAGGGTGCGGCGGTGAGCGTCGGCGGTGCCGAACATCAGCTCGCCGGTCTTGGCTCGCCTGAAGTAGAGGTAGAGGAAGTGCTCTTTGATGAAGCCGATGCCGCCGTGGATCTGATGTCCCTCGCGGACCACGCGGCGGCTGGCGTCGCTGACCCAGATCTTGGCCCGGGCGATGTCATCGCCGGCGGGCTGCCCTTCAGTCAAGCGCCAGATGGCGTGGTAGGTGATGAAGCGGGCGCCGTCGACGTCGGTCGCCATATCGGCAACCTTGAACTGGATTGCCTGGAAGCTGCCGATGGGCCGGCCGAACTGGACCCGGTTCTTGGCGTACTCGACGCTCGTTTCCAGCACCTTCTGCATGACGCCCACCAGCTCGGCGCATTCGGCCAGCACGCCGCGCTGGAGCACCCACTCCACGATCGGCCAGCCTTCGCCCTCTTTGCCCAGGACACGGCTCGCGGGCACCCGAACGTCTGCGAACGTCACGTCGCACTGGCGGTCCATGGCCGCCGATTTGAGCAACGCCGTCTCGATCCCCGGCGTGGTGGCGTCGACCAGGAACAGGGTGATGCCTCCCTCCGGGGCGCCGCCGTCGCCGGTGCGGGCCACCACCAGCAGGTGGTCGGCGATGTTGGCGTCTCGAACGAACAGCTTGCGGCCGTTGAGCACGTAGGCGTCGCCGTCTCTCCTGGCCTCGAGGGTTACGCTGGATGCCTCGTAACGGGGGTCGGCCTCGGTGAGGGCGAAGGCCATGACCCGCTGGCCGGACGCGATCGGGGGCAGGAAGTCGTCGCGCTGCTCCGCCGTGCCGAACTCGAGGATGGGCAGGCCGCACAGGATGACGGTGGAGGTGAACGGGCTGGGGAGGAGGCCGCGCCCGATCTCTTCCAGCAGCACGGCGGCATCGAGCAGGTCGCCCGCGGTCCCTCCGTAGGCCTCGGGAAAGGGTAGCCCCGGCCACCCGAGCTTGGTCACCTGCCTCCACGTCTCCTGGGAAAAACCCGTTTCGCTCTCTTGAATGTCGCGGACCTTTTGCCAGGGGTACTCCTTCTCGATGAAGTCCCGAGCGGCGGTTTTGAGCATCTGTTGGTTTTCGGTGAGGGCGAGATCCAAGGTGGCCTCCGTTAACCTCTGGGCAGTCTCATCTCATGGGCGGCCCCGTTAGCCTCTGGGCAGTCCCATCCCACGGGCGGCAATGATCTGGCGCAGGATCTCGTTGCTTCCGGCGCCGAAGGTGGGCATCACCGCCGCCTCGTAGGCTTGCTCGAAGTAGCCGTTGGCCGGCGCGTGGGGGGAGCCTTCGAGAAGCTGTCCGTACAGCTCGAGCACCTGGGTTGCCGTGTGGGTCAATCGTTGCTGAAGCTCGGTGCCGAAGATCTTGACCATCGCGGCCTCGTAGTTGGGGACCTGGCCCTGGCTGACCATCCACGCGGCCCGGTAGCTGAGCATCTGGGCTACCTCCAGATCGGTGGAGAGGTCGGCGATGCGGCGGCGAACGTCGGGGTCCTGGGCGGGACGGTAGCCTCCGAAGTCGGCCGTCCGAACGTACTCCACCAGGCGATCGAACTGGCGCCGCACCCGGGAGACGGGAAAGACGCCGATGCGCTCGAAGTCCAGGGCGGTGGCCACGTAGTACCACCCCTGGTTTTCTTCGCCGATCCGCTGGGACACCGGCACGCGCACATTGTCCCAGAAGGTCTGATTCGTGCGGCCTCCCCCCATGGTCCAGAGGGGCCGGGTGGTGATGCCGGGGGCCTTCATGTCGACGATGAACAGGGAGATGCCCTTATGCTTGGGCGCGTCGGTGTCGGTGCGGGCCGCCAGCCAGCAGTAGTCGGCCTTGTGGGCCAGACTGGTGAACATCTTGGTGCCGTTGAGGACATACTCGTCGCCATCGAGCTCGGCCCGGAGCTGGAGCGACGCCAGGTCGGTGCCAGCGTTGGGCTCCGAGTAGCCCAGGGCGAAGTCGATCTCTCCGGCCGCGATTCTCGGGATGAAGGTCGACTTCTGCTCGTCGGTCCCATAGCGCATCAACGTCGGCGCCACGATGGTCGTCGCGGTGGTGCCGTAGGGAGCGCCGTAGTAGGCCATCGTCTCTTGAAAGATGTATTGCTCGAGGATGCTGCGGCGTTTGCCGCCGTACTCCTCGGGCAGGGACATCACCAGCCAGCCCTTCTTGGCTAGCTTCTTGCAAAAAGTCCGCTCCTCCTCGTAGGAGATCTCCGTTTGCGATTTGTTGCGCAGCGACTCGGGCCACTCGGCGTCAATGAACTCTTTGATCTCCGAGCGGAACTCCTCGACGTTGTCGGGAAGCTGGAAGTCCATCGGCCCCTCCTGCGGGCGCCCTCCTGCGGGTGCCCTCTTGCGGATGAAATGTCCTGGGCGGTGCGAGTCCCTAAACATTGCCACAGCTTGCGAAGCAGGGCAAGGGGGTAGGTTCAGAGCTTAGCCGCGTAAGCGGGGAGGCGAGCGCGGAGGGCAGAGCGGGCGCCCGGCGAATCAGGCGCGCCGAAACCGAACAGCGACCAGGGCCAGGCCGGCGCCGATGAAGACCACCGGCCACCAGGTGCCCCAGCGAAACCAACCGAAGGCGCCAAAGTTGAACAGCAGGAACGTCGCCCCGCCGACCATCATCACGAACGCGACGGTGTTGCGGCGGTGACGGTCGTCTCCATGAGAGCCGATGCGGTACTGCCATGGCTCGTCCGAACGGCCAACCCCTCCGGGGCCCGAGCCGTGGGCATCCGGCGTAGTGTCCTCGTAGGCGTGGGAGGGGAGCACCGTCGCCAGCACGGCGTACAGGGCCAGGCCGACGCCGCTGGCCAGGGCCAGCAGCACGAAGGCGAGGCGGACCAGCGTGGAGCTGACGCCATAGTGCTCGGCCAGGCCGCCGCAGACTCCCAGGACCAGGCGATCGTGAGCGTGTCGTTCCAGCCGCGAGTGCATCATCGTGGCATCTCCCTCTGTTTCGGCGCATCCGTCCGGGTTGCCGTGATAGGAAGGGCCATTCCCGGACGTCGATGAGCCACGCGGCGCGCCGAACCGGCCTGGTTTGGAGGCAGTATACCTCATTCCTTGAAATAAGTCTAGAACTTTATTCATGTTTGATGTGCATCGGCCCGCTCCGACGGAAAGGGGCCAACGACCGGATTCGCTGGCTGCTGGTTCTACGCTAGCTGCTACCTGCTCGATGGGTTGGCGTTGGTAGCGTGCCTCAGCGGATGGCGTCCGCCTTGA
>JACZVV010000031.1 GCA_022572465.1 Chloroflexota bacterium | reverse complement strand
ATTCCCGAAGCTCGATCTGGGAGATGCGCCGGTGCTCCGAGGACTGTGGGAATTCCTGGCCTCGCTGGGCTGGGTCGCAGCGGATGATCTTCCAGCGCCGAGCGGGGATGGAGAGGGGATAACCGGCGCGGCGCGACAGGGCTCGCCGAGTGGCGGCGAGCGCGCCAAAACCCTCCTTGACACCCCTGTACCCCTATGCTAGAGTCCATTGCATTCTGTCACCGTCGAGGGCCGGTAGCTCAGTGGCAGAGCAGCGGACTCTTAATCCGTCGGTCGGGGGTTCGAGTCCCCCCCGGCTCACAGCTGGAGGCAGCCAGCGAGGCTTGAACCACCGGGTTGTGGCAACCGAGGTGGGGTCTCGTTATAAATCGAGCGCGTCACGATGGGGTTGAGCCCTGGTGAGGCAAGGCCGGCCTGACGGGGAAGTGTCGGAACTGGCAGACGAGCATGATTTAGGATCATGTGCCGAAAGGCGTAGGAGTTCGAGTCTCCTCTTCCCCACTTCTCCGAGCCGAATGAACCTGTTTCGCCGGTGGACGAAAAAAAGCACCGGTGGATTAGACGATAGGGGGTCTGAGTGACAACCGACGGCAACGGCAGCGACATCCTGTTAGAGGTCCAGGACCTCCGAACCTACTTTTATACGCATGAAGGCGTGGTGAAGGCGGTCGACGGCGTGTCCTGGAACATCAAAAAGGGCGAGACCCTCGCCCTGGTCGGCGAAAGCGGCTCGGGCAAGAGCGTCAGCGCCCTCTCGGTCATGCGGCTGATCCCCGACCCGCCGGGGAAGATCGTCAGCGGCCGCATCCTCTTCGAGGGAAAGGACCTGTTGGAGATGTCCCCGACCGAGATCCGGCACATCCGGGGAAACAACATCTCCATGGTGTTCCAGGAGCCTATGACCTCTCTTAACCCCGTGCTGACGATTAACCGGCAGCTTACCGAAACGCTGGAGCTCCATCTGCATATGGATAAGGCCTCGGCCAGGGAGCGCGCCATCGAGCTGCTGTACACGGTCGGCATCCCCGATCCCGCGGAGCGCATCGACGACTATCCGCATCAGTTCAGCGGCGGCATGCGGCAGCGGGTGATGATCGCCATCGCCCTCTCCTGCGACCCCAAGCTCATCATTGCCGACGAGCCGACGACGGCCCTCGACGTGACGATTCAGGCGCAGGTGTTGGAAGTCATCGCGGACCTCTCGAAGCGATTCAACACGTCGGTCCTGATCATCACCCACAACCTGGGAGTGGTGGCCCGCCATGCCAGCCGCGTAAACGTGATGTACGCCGGACACATCATCGAGACCGGCTCGGCCGTGGACATCTACGGGAATCCCCAGCATCCCTACACTTTGGGCTTGCTCCAGTCGGTGCCCCGGCTGGACCAGGAGAAGAAGACCCGCCTGGTTCCCATCGAAGGCTCGCCGCCGGACCTGATGAACCTGCCGCCGGGTTGTCCTTTCCAGCCGCGGTGCCGATTCGCCATCGACAAGTGCTCCGAAGAGAATCCGATGCTGGAATCCGTCGGCGAGAACCACTGGTCTGCCTGCTGGGTCGCCGCGAAAGAGGGAGGGCTGCCGAAGTGACCACGGAGACGTCAGCTACCAATGGCGCCCCGGCCGCCGCGCCGACCGGCGAGATCATCCTTGAGGTCAAAAACCTCAAGATGTACTTCCCTGTCACCCAGGGAATCGTCATCCAGCGGAAGATTGCCGACATCAAAGCCGTCGACGGCCTCAATCTCTTCATCCGAAAGGGCGAGACGTTGGGGCTGGTGGGCGAAAGCGGGTGCGGAAAGACCACCACCGGCCGGGCCATTCTTCAGCTCTATCGGCCCACCGAGGGAGAGGTCATTTTCGAGGGTACGGATCTGACGAAGCTGAAAAACGCCCAGATCCGGCCCCTGCGCCGGCGGATGCAGATTATCTTCCAAGACCCCTATGGCTCGCTCAACCCGCGGATGACCGCCGGGAGCATCATCGGCGAGCCGCTGGTTATTCATAACCTCGTCGAAGGCAAAGCAGCGCGAAAAGCCCGAGTGGAAGAGCTGCTGACCACCGTCGGCCTCAACCCGTACATGAAAGACCGCTACCCGCACGAGTTCAGCGGCGGCCAGCGCCAGCGCATCGGCATCGCCCGCGCCCTCGCCGTCCAGCCCACCTTCATCGTGTGCGACGAGCCCGTCTCGGCCCTGGACGTCTCCATTCAAGCCCAGATCATCAATCTCTTGGAAGAGCTCCAGGACGAGTTCCAGCTTACCTACCTCTTCATCGCCCACGACCTGGCGGTGGTGCGCCACATCAGCGACCGGGTTGCCGTCATGTACCTGGGGAAGATCATGGAGCTCGCCGACCGTGACGAGATCTACGCGAACCCCCTGCACCCATACACCAAGGCGCTCCTCTCGGCGGTCCCGGTGCCCGACCCAATCGTGGAAGCGAAACGAGAACGGATCATCCTGACCGGCGACGTTCCCAGCCCCTTGCGGCCGCCTTCGGGTTGCGTCTTCCACACCCGCTGCCCCATCGCCATCGACGTCTGTAAAGAAGTCATTCCCGAATGGCGAGAGGTTGGGAAGGACCACTCCGTGGCCTGCCACCGCGTCTAACCCCGTCACCACGCCCGGTATTGAAGGCGTCCCAAAAAGGGACGCCTTTTTTTGAGGCCGTGCCAACCGGCCAGTCACGCCCACCCCCTGTGCTAGTATTGAGGAGCGATGGACCAGTCCCACATCCGAAATTTCTGCATCATCGCCCACATCGATCACGGCAAGTCCACCCTGGCCGACCGCCTGCTGGAAGCCACCAACACCATCGGCGAGCGGGAGATGTCCGACCAGTTCCTCGACCAGATGGACCTGGAGCGTGAGCGGGGCATCACCATCAAGGCCCATCCGATCCGGATGGCCTACCAGGCCGTCGATGGGGCAGAGTACCAGCTCAACCTGCTGGACACCCCCGGGCACGTCGAGTTCTCGTACGAGGTGTCCCGAAGCGTAGCCGCCTGCGAGGGCGCCGTGCTGGTGGTCGACGCCAGCCAGGGCATCCAGGCCCAGACCCTGGCCAACGTCTACCTGGCCCTGGAGCACGACCTGGCCATGATCCCCGTGATCAACAAGATCGACCTTCCCAGCGCCGAGCCCGAGCGGGTCGCCCAGGAGATGATCGCCGCCTTCGGATTCGAGGAGTCGGAGATCCTGTTCATCTCCGCCAAGGAGGGCAAGGGCATCGACGAGCTTCTCGAGCGCGTCGTCCGCTCGGTCCCCCCGCCAGCCGGAGCCCCGGGCGCGCCCCTTCGCGCTCTCATCTTCGACTCCAAGTACGACTCCTACAAAGGGGTCATCGCCTCGGTCCGGGTCGTCGACGGGCGCATCGAGGGTGGGAAGCGGCTACGGCTCCTGGCCGCCAATCGAGCTCTCGATCCGTTGGAGATCGGCGTGTTCAAGCCGGAGTTCGTGCCCGTCGACTCTCTGGCCACCGGCGAGGTCGGTTACATCGCCAGCGGACTGAAAAGCGTCGAGAACAGCCGGGTGGGCGACACGGTGACGTCGGATGAGACTCCTGCCCGTGAGCCGCTGCCAGGTTATAAAGACCTCAAGCCGATGGTCTTCGCCGGCCTCTTCCCCTCGGAAGGCCAGAACTATCTGGCCCTTCGCGACGCGCTGGACAAGCTCAAGCTCAACGATGCGGGCCTGGTTTACGAGATGGAAAACAGCGCCGCTTTGGGCTTCGGCTTCCGATGCGGATTCCTGGGCATGCTGCACATGGAAATCGTGCAGGTCCGGCTCGAGCGAGAGTACGACCTGGAGCTTCTGGCCACCGCTCCCAGCGTCGCCTACCAGGTGCTGACCATCAGCGGCGACGTCATCGACGTGGACAACCCCACGAAACTGCCGTCGCCACAGCAGATCGACGAGATCAGGGAACCCTGGTTGGATGTTTCAATCATCGTCCCGAGCCGCTTTATCGGTGCTGTCATGGACCTCGTCGCCAACCGAAGGGGTGAGTTCAAGCGAATGGAGTACCTCGACTCTCGTGCCGCTGACTCTCTGGAAGGCGGTCAGGAGCCTTCGAGGGACCCGCGGGTGCTCCTGGCCTATCACATACCCCTGGCCGAGGTGCTCATCGATTTCTACGACCTGCTCAAGTCGCGCACCCAGGGCTACGCCTCGATGGACTACCAGGTGATGGAATTTCGGCGCGGCGATCTGGTCAAGGTCGATATCCTGGTCAATGAGAAACCCGTCGACGCCCTTTCGCTGATCATCTACCGCAAGAACGCCTACCGGCAGGGCCGCGCGCTCGTGGAGCGACTGAAGCAGCTGATCCCCCGTCAGCTCTTCGAGGTGCCGATTCAGGCGGCGATCGGCAACAAGGTCATCGCCCGCGAGACCATTCGCGCCTTGCGGAAAAATGTCATCGCCAAGTGCTACGGCGGCGACGTCACCCGCAAGATGAAGCTCCTCAAGCGGCAGGCCGAAGGCAAGAAACGGCTGAAGAAGGTGGGCAACGTGGAGATCCCCCAGGAGGCGTTTATGGCGCTGCTCAAGCTCGGCGATTCGTGATAACGACCGCACGGGCCTATGTCGAGGGGACGACCACCAAGGCACAAAGACACGAAGGCAAAGAGATGGCAAGGTTTGGTCCCCTCCCCCCAGAAACCGAGCGCAACGCGTCCGCCGTGGTCGAGTCGGCGCTAAAAGTCCATCGCGCTTTGGGACCGGGCCTGCTGGAGTCGGTGTACGAGACGTGTCTTTGTCATGAGCTCACACAGCGCGGCGTTCCATGGAAGGCTCAGGTGACGGTGCCGGTGGTCTATGATGGATTACGCCTAGACGCCGGGCTCCGGTTAGACGTCCTAGTCGCAGAAACCGTGATCGTGGAGTTGAAAGCAGTCGAGAAAATGATCCCGCTGTTCGAGGCGCAGTTGTTGACCTATCTCAAGCTGACCGGCCTGCGCTTGGGGTTGCGCATCAATTTCAACGTCCCTTTGATCAAGGACGGGATCAAGCGGATAATCTTATAACTCGAATCACCTTCGTGCCTTCGTGCCTTTGTGCCTTGGTGGTCAAATTTCCAAAGGGGCCGCCGCTCCCTCCTACTCCAGACGGGCCACCTGCTCCCGCAGCCAGCTTCCGAACTCCTCGGCCAGGTCCGGCCGTTTCAGCGCCGTCCGTACCGATGCCTTGAGCAGCCCCAAGGGCGTCCCGGCGTCCAGCAGCTCCCCTTCGAACTCCAACGCATAGACCTCTTCTTCCTCCAACAGGCCGTCGATGCCATCGGTGAGCTGAATCTCGCCGACGGCCCCCGGTTTCGCCCGCTCCAGCGCTTCGAAGACCTTCGGCGACAGAACGTATCGCCCGATGATGGCCAGGTCCGACGGCGCGTCGGCGGCCTTGGGCTTCTCCACCAGGCGCCGGACGCGGTAGGTCCGTGGGCCGCACTCCTCGCCTCCAACGATGCCGTAGCGGCTGATCTCCTCCCGAGGGACGCGCAGCACCGCCAGCACGCTGCCGCCCGTCCGCTGGTGCACGTCCAGCAACTGTTGGATCGCCGGAGTCGGCGCGTCGATGATGTCGTCGGGCAGAAACACGGCGAACGTCTCGTCTCCCACCAACGCCTTCGCCGTCAGCACCGCGTGGCCCAGCCCCAACTGCTCGTGCTGGACCACCGAACGAATCGAGGCCAAGCTGGACAGGGCGCGAATCTGCTCCAGGCGAGCGCTGTCGCCTTTCCACTCCAGGAAGGCCTCCAGCTCCGGCGACGGTTCGAAGTAACGCTCGATGGCCTCCTTGCCCCGGGAGGTCACGAGGATAACCTCGGAGATCCCCGCGGCGACGGCCTCCTCGACAGCGAACTGGATAACGGGCCGATCGATCAGCGGGAGCGCCTCTTTGGGCGTCGCCTTGGAGGCGGGTAGGAACCGTGTCCCCCACCCGGCGACCGGGATGACCGCTTTGCGTATGGTCATGAGGTGTGTGGCGACAACCTCAGGCGCCGTCGGTGGAGCGCTGTACGGAAGCCGGCGTCGATGCAGCGCCGGCTTGGCGCCCCATCCTACCGCGACCGGGAGGCGCTTCCTTCTCCTGGGCCGGCGCCGAAAGCCCCGCCCCGGTGGTTGGACAAACGAGCGCGGACCCGGGCACGCGACCACCGCCACGCAATCTTCGCTCCTGGCGCCGCGCCGAAGGTCCAGATGTCCGTCGCGGTGACGATCTTCCGTTGCAGGAGCTGGGTGTAGATCGAGGCGATGAGCGCGCCGATCAAGATGATCGCTCCCGAGACGTACAACCAACCCAACAGCACCGCAACGGAGGTCAGCGAGCCGTAGATCTGAGTGACCTCCTCCCGGCCCTGCGTATAGGCAAAGAACGCCCCCTTGGCCAGCTCGAAGGCGACCGCGCCGATCAGGGCGCCGAACACCACGTCGCGCAAGTGCACCGGCCGGTTGGGCAAGAACCGGTAGAGCAACATGAACGCGAAGAACGTGACCCCGAACGAGCTCGCCGTCAACCACACCGGGCTGGTCAACAGGCCGGGCGAGGAGTTCAAATCGTCGGTCTCGACGTAGGTCCGCACCACCGTCATCGCGATCACCAGCCCCATGAACAGCAGTCCGGCCATCGTGGTCAACGTGAGGTCGATGACCCGCTCCTTGAGGAACGGCCGAGGGATCCACACGTTCCACGCGGTGTTGATGCCTTTCCTCAGCGTGGCGAAGACGGCCGTCGATGCCCAGATGAGGCCGATGAGCGCCAGGGGGCCAATCGTCTGCCGGGAACCGGCGGCCGAATCGATGCTCCTGTTGACCACGTCTTGCGAAACGGGAATGAAGGTACTGATGATCCGGTTGACCTGCTCCTCTTGGCCCGCCGTGTTGCCGACGAACAGGTCGAAGGCCAGGAGGGTCAGGAAAGCCAGGGGAAAGAGGGAGAAGAACGAGTAGAAGGCGATGGCTGCCGCCATCTGCATGCTATTGTTCGTGAGGAAATTCTGGGTCGCCTGGGCGCAGAAGATGACGAACGCTTTGCCGCCACGGCCTTCCACCGTTGGGCCGGGGATGATGCTGCCGGGCCCCGCCCGAGGCGCCGGCGAGACGGTCGGAGCCTCGGTGGGCTCGCCTTTGGTTTCCGTTGTGCTAGCCATGTCCTGACAGCCCGCAAGAGAGATGGGTCTGGCCACGTCAGGCGGCAGTCAAGGCCTCGACCGCCGCCTGCTGCTCCCGGTTCAGCGCCTGGATCCCGGACTTCGCCAGCGTCAGAATCGCGTCGAGGCGGCTGGCGGAGAAGGGTGCGCCCTCAGCCGTCCCCTGGACCTCGACGAAATCGCCTTGCCCCGTCACGACCACGTTGAAGTCCACGTCGGCGTGCAGGTCCTCTTCGTAGCACAGGTCCAACAGCGTCTCTTCGAGCACGACTCCCACGCTTACCGCCGCCACCGAGGTGGACAGAGGCATCGCCGCCAGTTTACCCTCCCGCACAAGCCGGTCCATCGCTTGATAGAGGGCGACGTAAGCGCCGGTGATCGCCGCCGTTCTCGTTCCACCGTCGGCTTGAATGACGTCGCAATCGACGGTGAACGTCCTTTCGCCGAGGACCTCCAGGTTCGTCACCGCGCGGAGCGACCGGCCGATGAGCCGTTGGATCTCCACCGACCTGCCGTCGCGGCCGTTGCGCTCCCTGGGCCGGCGGGTAAGGGTCGACCGAGGCAGCATCCCGTACTCCGCCGTCACCCAGCCGCGCCCCTGGCCTCGAAGAAACGCCGGCACCTTCTCCTCGACGCTGACGGCGCACAGCACCCGCGTCAGACCGGCCTCGATCATCGCCGAGCCCTCAGCGAACGTCTGGACGCCCGTCTTGATGCGGACCGGACGCAACTCGTCGTTAGCCCGTCCATCGATCCGTGCCAGGTCCCCCTCCTCGAACTCCTTTCAGAATCGGAATCAATTATACCAGGAGGATATACCAGGAGGAGCGTAGCGCACCGCCTCAGCGGTCCGTCGTCACCCACAGGCGATCGCCGTCGGTCCGGAACCGAACCGCTCCATCGACGGCCGTGTTGAACAGCGTCTCCCGTGGCACCAGGCCTTCCAGCCGTTGCACCACCGCCGCTGTTGGATGGCCGTATCGCCCCTCGGCGTCGACGGTGATGACCGCGGCGACCGGGTGCACCGCTTCGAGAAACCGGCCAGTCGATGAGGTGTCGCTGCCGTGGTGGGCCACTTTCAGCACCACGCTGTCCAGCTCCGCGTCCTGGCCGACCAGATACGTCTCGGCTATCGCTTGAATGTCCCCCGTCAAGAGAAACGACACCCGCCCATAGGAGAGTCGCAGCACCACGGAGTTGTTGTTGGTGTCGGACGGGGTGCCCATCAAGCGCCTTGCCGGCGGATGCAGGACGTCCAGCGTGACCTCGCCAACAACGATTCGCTGTCCCGCCGAGGCGATGGTCCGGGGAATGCCTTGCTCCCGCACCGCCCGGAGCCAAGCCTCGTACGTCGCGTTGTCGCCGGCCAACCCCGGGTCGAGAACGCGCCTGACGTCGTATCGTTCCAGGACGGCGGACAGGCCGGCCACGTGGTCGCGCTCCGGGTGCGTCAGGACCAAAAGATCGATCCTCCGGTACCAGAACGGCAGGCGCCGGCTCAGACCGCGAGTGAGGAGTCTGGGGTCGGGACCTCCGTCCACGAGAATCGTGCGGCCGGACGGCGTCTTTATCAGAATGGCATCGCCGTGGCCCACGTCGAAGAACGTCACCTCCAGGAGATCTCGTTGAGGCAGCAGCGCGGCCAGCCACACCAGCGCCGCCAGCAACGTCACCAAGAGCGTGGCCGCCCCGACCCGAGAGATCCGAAGCGTCCCCGGCGTCTGCACGCTCAGGAAGCGGACCCGTCCGAGCGCGGCCGGCAACCGCCATTTCGCTCTCCGCCAGCCCCAGATCGCTCCAGCCAACGCCACATAGTAGCCCACCACCCACCAGCGAGCCACGTCGCCGACCCGCACCAACGCCAGCGGCAGCGATGCGAAGAGCTGGACGAGCCAGACGATGCCGCCGACGAAGAACCACGCCGCCGCGCCGAACAGCCATGCCGCTTGGCTCGACACCAGTCCCACGGCAGCCGTCAAGACCGAGCTCATCAGCGCCAGTGGCAACAGCGGCAACGTCAGCACCGACGTCGGCACGCCCACCAGCGAGATGCGATGGAAGTAGAAGGCGATGGCTGGCAAGGTGAAGAGGGTCGCCACGGCAGAGACCGCCACCAGGCCAACGGCCGCCCGGGCGACCGTTGCCACCGGGTCGCGCTGGGCCACGACTCCGTCGCCGAACGGGAGGTAGTCGCGCACCGCCGGCAGCACCATGACGATGCCGGCCATGGCGAGAAAGCTGAGCTGGGCCGAGACCTGCCACAGCGCTCGGGGGTCGAAGGCCGTGATCACCAGCGCCGCCAGGAGGAGAGCTTCCCAGCCGTGCCGCTGCCTACCGAAGTAGAGGGCCGCCAGATAGAAGCTGCCCATGATCGCCGCTCGCTCGGCGGACGGAGGCAGCCCGGCGATCGAGACGTAGAGCCACATGGCAGCCGCCGGCGAGAGGTACACCAGCAGCCTGGACCGCCACAGCAACCGCCGGCTCACCCACATCGCGAACACCATCAGGATGCCCGTGTGCAGGCCGGAGATGGCCAGCAAGTGGCTGGCGCCGCTGGCCTGGAACTCCTCCGTCAGGCCCGGCGATATCTCAGTCCGGATTCCCAGGACGATCGACTGGGCCACGGCATTTTGCGGCTCGGGCAACACTCGGCTCAACGAGCGCGACAGCCGCGAGCGGACGGTGAACAGCGCGCGTGGGACGGCGGGGCCCCGGCCGGTGTCCACCAGCGCCACCTCGGGGAACGCCATGACCGACTGGATGCCCTGCTGGGCCAGATAGGCCGGGAAGTCGAAGTCGCCAAAGGACCGGGGCCGCTCCAGGCGCCCGTGAAGCTGCACCAGGTCGCCGACGCGGAAGTAGGGCGGTCGGCGAGCTCGCACCAGCTCCTGCGTCTCGCGAGCCGTGACCTGGACCTTGCCCGACGCCGGTTGCCACTGGCCGCCCACCAGCAGCTCCCGGGCCTTCAAGCGGAATCGGGCGACCGAGCCCAACTGCGCGGGGTAGGATTCGATGATCCCTCGCAGATCGACCGCTTCCTCACCGGCATAGGCCGCCAGCGTGCCGGCGGGCTCGGAGTCGCCGCCGAGCTCGAAACGAAGCGCGCCCGCCAGCAGCCCGGCGACGAACATCGCGGCCAACAGCAGACGCCAGTGCCGGCGCATGGCCACCGCCACCGCCAGCCACGCGGCAACGCCGGGCGCCAGAGCGGCGACGGGCATCCCCAACCGGGACGCGACGTATAGCCCCACCAGCCAGCCGAGAGCCAGAGCGATGATACGCAAGGGTCCCCTCTATCGCACCGAGATATGGGGCCGGATACGCTCCAGCGTCGTCGGACCGATGCCGTCGACCAGCAGCAGGTCCTCGACCCGTTGAAAGCCGCCGGAGGCCTCACGAAACGCGACGATCGCCCCGGCCCGGATGGGGCCGATGCCCGGAAGGTCTTGCAGCTCCAACAGAGTTGCGCTATTGACGTCGAGGAGGGCGCCGGCGGCCTCGCTCGTGGGACCAACGACGGCCTCGCCGACGCTCGGAACGTGGACATGATCGCCGTCGGCCACTCGCGCCGCGAGGTTCACCCGGGCCCGGTCAGCCTCGTTCGTGAGACCGCCCGCCAGCGCCACGGCATCGGCGACGCGGTCGCCGCTGGTGAGCGAGTACAGCCCCTCCCGTCCAACGGCGCCGGTGACGTAGACCACGGCCTCGTCCCGTGGCGTCGGCTCGGGAAGCACAATTTCAAGGCTGTCGCTGGGGCCCGTGGCGCGGATGACGAGAAATGCCAGACCGGTCCCGAAGATCGCTAGCAAGAGGGCCAGCGTGGCGGCGCGGAAAAGGTTCGCTCGATCCATGGAAGACCCGCCCGAAAGGTTCCAGCAACTATCGCAGAAACTCTCGGGTGAGTCCAGCGGAGGACGCGGGAAGCGCTCCCATCGTCACCAGGCTCGCGCCCGCGGACCGGGAGCCATCGAGCGTGGAACGGGTACGTTACGCCGCCATCTCGTAGCTACGCAGCAGCTTGCCGGGCAGCGCCTCGGTGCAGTGAGTCCCCTCGAAGGTGACGACGCCGTTGACGATGGTGTACCGGTAGCCCGTCGCTTTCTGAATGAGGCGTCGTTCTTCGCCGGGGAAATCGGTCTCGTAGACCGGGTCGCCTTGCTCGAAACCCATCTCGTCCAGGTCGTAGACGATGACGTCGGCGGCCATGCCTTCCCGCAGGACGCCACGGTCGCGGAAACCGGCGATCCAGGCGGGCAGGGCGCTCATCTTGTAGTGGGCGTCCTCGATGCTCATCAGCTGCTGCTCGCGGACCCAGTAGCTCAGGAAGTAGGTGGGCCAGGTGCTGGCCGTGTGAAAGCGCGTGTGGGCTCCACCGTCGGAGAGCGAGATATGGGTGTTGGGGTGCGCCAGGATTTCCCCCGAGGGCGTATGCTGGCCGACAGCCGCGAACAAGCAGCGCAGCTTCTCGTCCACCGCCAGGTCCAGGAAGGCGTCCAACGGCTCCTTGCCTTCCCGGCGGGCGATATCGGCGATGGTGCGCCCCTCGTACTGGTGGTTGCGCTCTTGCGTCACCTCCAGCACCTTGTAGCGGCTCCAGGCCTCCATGCTGCCCCGGCCCGCGGCCTCCATGTCGGCCTTGAGGCCGGCCCTCACGTCGGGGTCCTTCAGCCGAGCTTCCCGCTCCTCGACGCTGCCGAGGGTCGCCTCCAGCCAGCGCGGCATGGTGTCGAACCCGTTGTAGTCCTCCATGGTGAATCGCTGGCTGACCTCCACGGCCATCGACTGGGCGTACATCGGCAGGCCGCGTCGGTGCATCTCCTCCAGCCACGCTAGCTGCTCCTGGTGCACTTCCGGCCGGTTCGGCACCGTATGCACCAGGCCCCAATGCATCGGACGCCCGCTGAGCTCGACGAGCTTGATGAGGAAATCCCGGTCCTGGTTGGCGCCCATGCGGTCGGGGATGCCCCGGGTCCATCCGATGTGGCCGACGCCGAACTCCCGCAGGATCATCGCCAGGTCGAAAAACTCCTGGTCGGCGGCCACGTGGGTGGGCAGATAGCTGCCGTCGGCGGGCCGGTCCTCCAGGCTCTTGTCGGCGGAGAAGCCGAAGGCCCCGGCCTGCATCGCCTCGCGAAACAGCGCCTTGATCTGGTGGGACTCGGCGTCGGTCATCTGCGTCCGCTCGCGGGACTCGCCGACGCCCATCACGTACGCGCGGGCCGGCGAGTAGGGGAACAGGGAAGCGATGTTCAGGCCCAGGCCCTGGCGGTCGAGGCTGTCGAGATACTCGGGGAAGGTGACCCAGTCCCACCGCATCCCGGCGCGCATGGAGGCCATGGGTATCGCCTCGATGCGGCACATCATCTCCATGTTGGCCTCGCGGTCCTCGGGGCGCGTGGGCGCGAAGCCGAAGCCGCACTGGCCGATCGTGAGGGAGGTCACGCCGTGCCAGCCCGAGAGCGTGCAATAGGGGTCCCAGTTGACCTGGGCGTCGTAGTGGCAGTGGAGGTCGATGGCGCCGGGGGCGACGTTGCAGCCGCTGGCGTCCAGCTCTCGCTTGGCCGATCCCGCCAGGCCGCCGCTGATCTTAGCGATCTTGCCGTCCTTGACCGCGACGTCGGCCTTGTAGGCGGGGAGCCGCGTCCCGTCGACAACCGTCCCCCCGCGAATCACCAGGTCGTATTCCGGCATCGGTCTCCTCCCCTGCGTCCCTTATCAATCGTGCCCATTCTGCGGTATGGTGGTACGACAGTCAACCGATGGAACGCACGCGCGGCGCGCCCCTCGCGCTCCAAACGCCATGCCTGCCGACACCCCCACCCAGCGCCTGACCGACGACATCCTCGCCTTCATCGGCGACGGCGTCGACCAGCCCGACAGCGAAGGCCGGTTCAACGACCTGGCCCTGGCCGTGTTCGCCTACCAGTGCCAGCGCAACAGCGTCTACCGCGCCTTCTGCCGGAACCGAGGCGTGACGCCCGGCGCGGTGTCTTCTTGGTCCGAGGTCCCGGCGGTGCCAACCGCCGCGTTCAAGGAGCTGGCCTTCGCTTGCTTTCCCATCGAGGACGCCGTGGCGGTCTTCCACAGCAGCGGCACGTCCGGCGCCGGACCCAGCAAGCACTATCTGCCCTCTCTCGACCTGTATCATGCCTCGCTGGCGTCCAACTTCGCCGCCCACGTCCTGCCGGAGGGGGAGGCGATGCCCATGCTCATCCTGGCGCCGCCGCCCCGGCAGGTGCCGCACTCCTCCCTGGCGCACATGCTTCAGGTTGTGCGCGGCCGGTGGGGCGAGCCGGACAGCGGCTACTATCTCGACGAAAGCGGCTTGCAGCGGGACCGGCTGATCGCGGCGTTGCGGGATGCGGAGCGCGGCGGTGCGCCCGTCTGCCTCCTGGGCACGGCCTTCGCCTTCGTGCACCTCCTTGACCACTGTGCCGAGGCGAGTTTGCAGTTCCAGCTTCCGCCGGGCAGCCGGATCATGGACACCGGCGGATACAAGGGCCGCTCGCGCGAAGTGCCCAAAGACGAGCTCTATCGCCTCTACGGGTCGTTGTTAGGAGTGCCCGGCGACCACGTCGTCAACGAGTACGGCATGACGGAGATGGGATCGCAGTTTTACGACAACGTTCTCCGCGACGCGAGCCGGGGCACGGTTCTCCGCGACGCGCGCCAGGGCACGCAAGGGCCCCGCTTCAAAGTCGTGCCATCCTGGGTCCGCACCGTCGTCGTGGACCCCGAGACGATGGAGCCGGCGGCCCCGGGCCGGGTCGGCCTCCTCCGGCACTACGACCTTTCGAACCTCGGCTCGGCCATGGCCATTCAGACCGACGACCTGGGCGTGGCGACGGGAGGCGGTTTCGAGATCCTGGGCCGGGCCTCGGGGGCCGAGGCCCGAGGCTGCTCCATTGCCATCGACGAGCTGCTGAGCAGCCCCCAGGGCGCCATCGACGAGCCGCCGAGCGACGCCCAGGGGCGGTGACGTGGAGGCCGTCGGTCCCTATCATCTGCCGGGGCTCCAGCCCCAGGCCTTTGCCGACGCAACGTTTGGCGAGCCTCCACAGGAAGCGTGCCTGCGCCTGCCCGTCGTCACCGAGGCGCTGCTTCAAGAGACGGCCACCGGCATCGTCGCCGCGCGAGACGCCTACCTGGCGGATCTGCCCGTCGATCGCGTCGTCGACGTCATCGATGACGCCGCCGGCCGCTGGCTTGACCCCAGCTACCACCTGCGCCGGAAGGCGGTCGAGACGCTTCCCGCCGTCACCGGATACTCACCGGCGATGCTCGAGCGCGGCCTGCCGGAGACGATGCGCCCGTTTCGGCGAGACGGCCTGCTTGACCTCCTTCGATCCGAGCTGGGCGATCCTTCGGTGCTGGACGGCGCAGGGCGTCCCTCGGGGCCGCGCCTGACGACCATCGTGCTGGCTGGCAACGTTCCAGCGGTAGCAGTGGAGAGCCTGGTCCACGCCCTGCTCCTGAAGTCGGCGTGCCTGCTCAAGGCCTCTTCCCGCGACCCCGTGTTCCCGGCCCTGTTCGCGCAGTCGCTGGCGGAGGTCGATCCTGAGCTGGCGGCGGCCGTCGCGGTGGCCTGGTGGAAGGGCGGGACCGCGGACCTCGACCGGGCGGCCCTCGCCGGCGCCGACGCGGTGATCGCCTACGGGGGCAGCGACGCCATCGACGCCCTGCGCGGCCTCGCGCCGTCCAGCGCCCGGTTCGTCGACTACGGCCCTCGCATCAGCTTCGCCGCCGTCGGCCGGGACGCCCTGGCTCGCGGCAAGCTGGACGAGCTGGCCGCCGGCGCCGCGCTGGACGTGTCGCTGTTCGACCAGCAGGGGTGCGTGGCGCCCCACGCCATCTACGTCGAGCGCGGCGGCGAGACAGCGCCTCTGGAGTTCGCCCGGGCCCTGGCCGGAGCGATGCGAGATTTCGAACGCAGCTACCCGAGGGGAAGGTTGACCGCCGAGGAGGCCGCGCGAATCCAGCAGCTTCGCGGCGCCTGGCAGATGCGTCAGGCGGCCGGCCAGGGTGTCGCGCTGTTCGAGAGCGAGGGCTCCACGGCGTGGACGGTGGCCTACGACGAGGCGGCGTTCGAGCTGCGGCCATCCTGCCTCAACCGGGTCGTGACGGTCGTCCCGGTGGACGACCTGGCGCGCCTGCCCGAAGCCGTCGCCCGCATGGGTCCACTGCTCCAGAGCTCGGGCCTCGCCACGTCGCAGGACCGCGTCCGCTCGCTGGCGCCGGCCCTGGCTCGGGCCGGGGTCACCCGCCTCTGCCCCATCGGACGCATGCAGTTCCCGCCGGCGACCTGGCGGCACGACGGGCGGCACAACCTGCTGCCGCTGCTCCGCTGGCTCGACGTCGAGGGGTAGGCGATGCGTGCTGGGAGCTACCGGTCCTTGCGTGGCGGCACCGGCAGCTTGCCCCGCTTGAGGCCTTTCCAGTAGGCCTCTTCGGGGTCGAACCGGCGCACCGTCTCTTTGCCTTCCACGGCGGCCATCAGCTCCCTCGCCGTCTTGCCAAGGATTGGGTGCACCACGTCCGGAGCGATCTCAGCCAGCGGGACCAGCACGAAGGCCCGCCGGGCCATGCGCGGATGGGGAATCGTGACCTTGGCCGTCTCCAGCGTCACGCTCCCATAGAGAAGCAGGTCGATGTCCAGCGACCTCGGCCCGCCGGGCGGGCCTGGGACCCGGCCCATGTAGGTTTCGATCTCTTGCGCCAAATCCAGCATCTCGCGAGGAGGCATCCGGGTCGTGGCCTTGCAAACGGCGTTGAGAAAGTCGGGCTGCTCAACAACGCCGACGGGCGCGGTCTCGTAGATCGACGACACCCGCTCGATGGTGATGCGTTCCCGCAGCAGCTCGATGGCGCGCTCGATGTTCCGCTGGCGGTTGCCCAGGTTCGACCCGAATCCCAGGTAGACGGCCTCCGGCGACTCGCTCATCACGGCGGGTCCGCGGCGGGCCAACCCCGCACGATGGCGTCGGTCATCCGCGCCACGCGGGCCATGGCCCGGACGTCGTGGACTCGCACCATGTCGGCGCCCTTGGCGATGGCCACCGCCACCGTCGCGGCGGTGCCTTCGAGCCGCTGGTCGACCGGAAGGTCCAGCACCAGGCCGATGGCCGATTTTCGCGACGTTCCCACCAGCAGCGGCTGGCCCAGAATCTGAAACTCGTCGAGCCGGCGGAGCACCTCCAGGCTCTGCTCCGCCGTCTTCCCGAAGCCGATCCCAGGATCGACGATGATGCTGTCCTTGGGAACTCCCGCCGCTCGCGCCGCCTCGATGCTCCGCTGGAGACTGTCGAGGATCTCAGCCACCAGGTCCTCGTAACCCGTCCCTTGCTGATTGTGCATCAGAACGATGGGCACGCCCGCCTCCGCGGCCAGGTCGGCCAGGTGGGGGTCGTGCTTGAGGCCCCACACGTCGTTGATCATCGAAACGCCGGCGTTCAGGGCGGCATCGGCCACGGCGCTCTTGTGGGTGTCGATGCTCAGCGGGAGGTCTACGGCTTGCGTAATGCGCTCGATGACCGGGACGACGCGGCGCATCTCCTCGTCGGCCCCCACTGGCGTCGCGCCGGGGCGGGTCGACTCGCCGCCGATGTCGATAACGTCGGCCCCGTCGTCTACAAAGCGCTTCGCCTGCCGCACCGCGGCGTCTGGATCGTCCGCGATGCCGTCGCCCGAGAACGAGTCGGGCGTGGCGTTGACGACCCCCATCATAAAGGTCCGCTGGCCCCAGCGGAGCTCACGCCCGCCGCAGCGGGTCACCAGGGTATGCGCCGTAATCATTGCCGGTTGGTCCGCCGGCCGTGTTCATGCCGGTTTGCCGGCCAGATTGTAGCACATTGAACGGCTGGACTGGGGCGAGTATCATGGTTGAAGTGCATATGGTGCATGAGGTGCATTATGTGGTCAGACCCTAGAGGACGCGGTCCCGCCATCCCAAGAGGCCCCCGGACGTCGGCCCAGCGAGAGCGAGTGCGCCAGCTGGCCGAGAACGAACGGATTCTTCGCAAGGCCAAGGCCGAGGAGCGTGGCCAGCGGCCCGGCCTGCTATCGCGCGTGTTCCGGACTCTCTTCCGTCGCGATCAAGGCCCGCTCTAGGCTGCGACGCCCGGCCCAGACTGCGACGCCCGCCCTGGACTGTGACAATTGTACGATGAACGCGGCTGCGCTGGGGCCCTTCGACACCCAGGCCGGCATACCGCGATGGGACCTGGTCGCCGACTCACGCTCGCACAGCTTCTAACGCGGGAGAGACTCGATTGAACCTTCGCGTGCCCGGACCTACGCCTTGCCCCGACCCTGTCCTCGAAGCCGTGGGCCAGCAGATGATCAACCACCGCGGCCCGGAGTTCGCCCAGCTCATCGGCCGGGTGACCGCGGACCTCAAGGCCGTTTTCGAGACCGAGAACGACCTGCTGATCCTGACCGCATCGGGCACCGGCGCGTTGGAGGCCGCGGTGGTCAACACCCTGTCGCCGGGCGAACGGTGCCTGGTCATCTCCGTCGGCGTCTTTGGCGACCGGTTTGCCCAGATTGCGTCGGCCTTCGGCGCCGACGTCCGGCGGCTCGATTTTCCTCACGGCACGGCGGCCGATCCCGATGCAGTCCGCAAATGCCTCCGCGACGGCCCTGCGATCAGCACCGTGTTCGTAACGCATAACGAGACCTCCACGGGCGTGACCAATGATCTCGAAGCGTTGAGCGGCGTCATCAAAGGCGAGTTCGACAAAACGCTGGTCGTCGATGGGGTGAGCAGCATCAGCTCCGTCCCCTGCCCGGTCGACCGCTGGGGGATCGACCTGGCGGTCTCCGGCTCGCAAAAAGGCTGGATGGCGCCGCCGGGCCTCGCGATGGTCAGCGTCAGCCCCCGAGGATGGAAGGCCGTCGCCGCGGCGAAGATGCCCCGCGTCTATTTCGACCTCGCTGCGGCAAAGCAGGCCCTGGAGCTCGGCCAGACGCCCTGGACCCCGGCCTTGAGCACCCTGTACGGCCTCCAACGCGGCGCCGCCCTGCTCCTGGAGGAAGGGATGGAGGCGGTCTACCGGCGCCACGCCGAGATAGGAGCGCATACCCGGCAGCTGGTCGAGGGCCTGGGCCTGGACCTCTTCGCCGACCCACGGCATGCCTCCAACACCGTCACCGCGATCAAAGTGCCTCCGGGCGTCGATTGGAAGGCCCTCTCGCGGACGTTGAGGGAGACGCACGGCGTCGAGCTTGCGGGCGGCCAGGGTCCACTCTCCGGCACGATCTTCCGGATCGGCCACCTGGGTTGGGTCAACGCCGGAGAGATCGACCAGGTCGCGTCGGCGTTGGAGGCGTCCTTGGCGTCCCTGCAAGCGCTTCCGTCGGTTCCCGCTCGGAGCTCCTGACGTGCGGGTGCTCGTCGCTGACCCTATCGCTCGGGAAGGGATCGAGCTCCTGACCGAGGCGGGCGCTCAGGTCGACGTCAGGTCCGGCATTCCACCGGGGGAGCTTGAGTCCTCCATCGCCGAGTACGACGCCCTCATCGTTCGCAGCGGCACCCAGGTCACGGCGTCGGTCCTCGAGGCCGCGCGGCGGCTCCAGGTCGTGGGCCGCGCCGGCGTCGGCGTGGACAACATCGACGTCGAAGCCGCGACCCGTCACGGTATCCTGGTGGTCAACGCTCCCACGTCCAACATCGTCGCCGCCGCGGAGCATAGCTTCGCGCTGATGCTCGCCCTGGCCCGGCACGTTCCCCAAGCCAACACCGCGCTCAAGGCCGGCCGGTGGGCGCGCCAGGAGTTCATTGGGACCGAGCTTCGAGGCAAGCTGCTGGGAATTTTCGGACTGGGCAAAGTCGGCTCCGCGGTGGCTCGCCGCGCCAAGGCGTTCGAGATGCGCGTCGTAGCCTGCGATCCCTTCGTCTCCGAGGAACATGCGCGCGCCCTGGGCGTCGAGCTCATGTCCAAAGAGGACCTGCTCCGCGAGGCCGATTTCATCTCCATTCACGTGCCCATGACCCCCTCCACGCGAGAGCTGATCGGCCCAAAGGAGCTGGCCCAGGTCAAACCATCGGTGCGGATCGTCAACACCGCGCGCGGCGGCCTTATCGATGAGCAAGCCCTGTACGAGGCGGTGGAGGAGGGCAGGGTCGCCGGCGCCGCGGTCGATACCTTTGCCGTCGAGCCCGCCGTCGACAGCCTCCTCTTCCGGAGCGACAAGATCATCGTGACGCCCCACCTCGGCGCCTCGACCGAGGAGGCCCAGACCATGGTAGCGGTGGAGGTCGCCCAGCAGGTGCTTGAGGTGCTGCATGGCAGGCCGGCCCAGTTCGCGGTCAACGCCCCGAGCCTGCTCCCCGAGGCGCTGGCCGTGCTGGCCCCCTTCGTCGGAGTGGCCCGGCTGATTGGCAAGGTGGCCACGCAGCTGGCCGAAGGGCAGTTCCAATCGGTGGTGGTCACCTACGCCGGCGAGATCGCCCAACACGACACGACGATCTTGAAATCGGCGATCATCGGCGGCCTCTTGGCTCCCGTCAGCGATGAGCGGGTCAACGTCGTCAACGCCGATCTGATCGCTGCCCAGCGCGGGATGCAGATTCAGGACCAGAAGGTCGAGGCTCAGGAAGCATACCGGAACGTGCTCACGGTGGAGCTCGAGACCAGCGCCGGCGTTACCTGCGTCTCCGGCACCAGCATTCTCGGCCAGTCCCACATCATCCGGATCGACGAATTTTCGCTGGACATCCGCGCGGGGGACGGCTATCTGCTGCTGATCGAAAATCAGGACCGTCCCGGCATGATCGGCGCCGTCGGGGCCATCGCCGGCGGGGCCGACGTCAACATCAGCAATATGGAGGTCGGCCGGGTGGACCGGAGGAAGCAGGCCATCATGGCCTTGAGCCTCGACGAGCCGATGCCCGACTCGGCGCTTCAATCGATACGGGAGATTCCTGGAATCATCATGGCCCGCCAGGTCCAGGTCTGACCGCTCCACGATCCGGTCATCGCCTGAGGCCATCCCGACATCCCTCGCCGATCACGCCGACCCACCTTGCCCTGTCATTCTGAGCCCCGACGCCGTCCCGGGCATCCCGAAACGGGACGAGTCGGGGTGAAGCATCCCCGTAACGTTGGCCACGCCCGCCTCACTCAAGCACGTGCCGCTACCCCGCGTTGAAGCGGCTCATGGCACGATCGACGCCGTCGGCCAGCACACAGTCCAGAGCGTCGCACGCCCGGCTCACGGCCTCATCGATAACCTGGCGCTCCGCGTCCGCAAAGTCGGTCAGCACGTGCTCCACGTTGCCCTTCTCGGCACCTTCGGGCCGGCCGATGCCGATGCGCAACCGGGCGAACTCGTCGCGTCCCAAGCGCTCGATGATGGACGCCAGGCCTTTGTGACCTCCGGCGGAACCCCGCTGGCGCAACCGGATCTTGCCCAGCGGCAGGTCCATGTCGTCGGTCACGATCACCAGCTTGGCCGGGACGACGTGATGCCGCCGCGTCAGCTCCAGGACGGCGTCGCCACTGGCGTTCATGAAGGTCCGCGGCTTGGCCAGGAGCACCCGGAACCGCGAGCCGCCGAGAGCGAGCTCCCCTTCGCCCTGGATAGCCCACGGTTTCTTGCGGTTCACCGCGATGCCGTGCCGATCCGCCCACCGCTCGACGGTCATAAAACCGACGTTGTGGCGGTTGCCGACGTAGCCGGCGCCCGGGTTTCCCAGACCCACGATCAGCCAGGGCGACCCGCGCGGCCCCCGCTTCAGCCATCTCATAACACCACCCCATAATACCCCTCCACCTCCACCCCGCGAAGTCCTGGGGCCACCTCTTTTTCGCAAGAGGTTTCCCCAGACCCCTTCCAGAAAACTTTAACCTGAACCGAATCCGGGTGGGGGTCGTCGACGACCCCCACCCGGATTCGGTTGATGCTCGAGTTCTTTGGGGAGGGTTTGGGAACACCTTTCACGAAAGAAAGGGGGGTTCAAGATATCCGCGGAGCGGTGGTGGGAGGTGTTACGGGGTGTGTTCATGTGACGCGGAGGCGGATGCGTTTATTCGGGTGGGCCTTCTTGGCGTCCGCGATCGCCTGGGCCAGAATCTCGCCGACGGCGTCGCCGAAGGCCCCGGTATCTTCTTCACCGACCTCGGGAAACCGATCGTTGAGCTCCTTTTGAATCCAGGCCCAGGACGCGACGACGCTGGCCTCGCCCAGCAGGTCCCGGAGAAAGGAGGCGAGCTGCTCGTTCATCACGGTCGCCAGCGCCCCGATGTCGGCGGCTCGGAGGACCTCAAGAAAGCGTCCTAGCCGGGGTTCGTGACGCCGGTCGAGAATCTGGCGGACGGCCTCGGAGCTCAAGCGGCGCTGCTGCTCCGCCAACGCTGTGTTCAACGCGGCCAAGGTGCGGCGCACCACCTCCGTTGGCGGCGCCGTGCTCATCGCGACACCACAGCTAGGGCACCGGGGCCCCGTCGCCAGGCCGGTCAGCCCCTGTTCCACCTCTTGGCACGGTACCAGGCGCTCTTTGAGTCCCTGCGTCGCGGTCAAGGCTGCCTCGCCGACCGGGGGTCCCAGCTC
Source organism: Chloroflexota bacterium (assembly GCA_022572465.1). GTDB lineage: Bacteria > Chloroflexota > Dehalococcoidia > SHYB01 > SHYB01 > JACZVV01. Next base: position 4,860 of record JACZVV010000031.1, on the reverse strand, counting down.
CTCAACGTCGTTGAGGAGTCGCAGCGCGGTGGCCGTGTCCTCGGCCTCCTCCAGCTGTCTGCGCAGGGTTGCGGTCTCTGCTCGATACCTGCGGTGATGGCCGAGGTAGGCGGGCACATACTTCGACTTGTACAGCTCGAACATCGCTTCCACGCTGCGCCATACTCCTGTATTGCTCCACAACCGCTCCTCGACAAGCTGCTCCAGCAACGACATTCGGTCGACGTACAGCTCCTCCTGGCTCTCCGGCGGCTGCGCCGATTCCAAGTAGTCTCGCATGATCGAGATGTCTGGGCCGATGCCGTCCAGGTCGGCCAGGGCCGCAAGCCGCGACAGGACCTCTCGCGCCTGGCCCTGGACGAAGAGCTCCGATGTCTCGGCCCAGGGACGCCCTCCCACCAGCACGTTGCCGTGCGAGAAGAGTTCGATGGCGACATCGGGCAGAGCCTCGAGCGTCTTCTCGCCCCCCACTTCGTACTGGGCGACGGTCTCGGCGACCCTCGCAGTCGCCAGCGACTCGGCCGGTATGCAAACGACAACGCGGGTGCTGGTGATCGTCTCTGGGTCTACCTTTTGGGGTTGGGTCAGGAGGACGACCTGGAACGCCAGGTCTCGAGGCGGAGGGCCGCCCAGGGCGGGACGCCATCGATCGGCGGTTACGACCTGTCCGCGGTAGAGCTTGCCGCCCCGTTGGACTTCTAGTCGCACCCGGTGGTCCCCCTCCGGGTATGAGTTCTCCGCCCGCCCGGCGGATGCGGCCTCGGATCGAGATTTGCGTCGCGGCATATCGCGGCCTACTTGCTATTGAAAAGCTCCACGCCCTGACGGCGGAGGTTGGGCAGGTCCGGCCCGAAGCTCAGCCATCATAGGTTCGCCGTCCAGTTGGTTCAAGGCCCCGATGTCATCACCCGCCGGTTACTCCCGCCCGGCCATTTCCAAGAACTGCCGCTCGGTGAGCAGCGGGATGCCCAGCTGTTGGGCCTTTTGAAGCTTGGAGCCCGCGCCGGCGCCGACGACGGCGTAGCTCGTCTTTTTTGTCACGTTGCCCTGGGGCGTTCCGCCCAACGACCGTACCGTCTCCTCCGCGGCCTGCCGGCTCATGCTGTCGAGCTTGCCGGTGATGACGAACGACAGGCCCGCCAGCGGTTGAGGCCCTTCCGTCGCCCTGACCTCGTGCCGCGGGTCGACGCCCCTCTGCTTCAGCCTCTCGATGACTCGGCGGTTGCGCTCCTCCCCGAAGTAGGCCGCGATGCTCTCGGCGATCTTGGGCCCGACGCCCGGGACCTCGGCCAGCTCTTCGGCCTCGGCCTTCGAGAGCGCGTCCAGGCTGGGAAAGGCTTCGGCGAGGAGCTTGGCCGTCTCGCCGCCCACGTGCCGGATGCCCAGAGCGAAGATCAGCCGGTCCAGCGGACGGCTCTTGCTGGCGGCGATGGCATCGATGACGTTCCGGGAGCTCTTCTCGCCCATGCGCTCCAGGCCCTGGAGCTGCTCCACCGTGAGGTCGTAGAGATCGGCCACGTCGCGCACCAGTCCCGCCTCGATGAAGGCCAACGCCAGGGACTCGCCCAGGCCGTCGATGTCCATCATCCCCCGGCCGACGAAGTGCTTCAGAAGCTGAATCAACTGAGCGGGGCAGGACGTGTTGACGCAGTAGTGCATCGCCTCGCCGGGCAAGCGGACGACCTTGGTCTTACACACCGGGCAGCGCCGGGGCATCGTGAACTTCTTCTCCTTGCCGGTGCGCCTGTCCAACACCGGCTCGACGACTTGAGGTATCACCTCCCCGGCCCGCTCCACCACCACCCAATCGCCGACGCGCAGGTCCTTGCGACGGATGTCGTCCTCATTGTGGAGGGTCGCCATCTTGACGGTGACGCCGCCGACGTTCACCGGCTCGAGGATGGCGTAGGGATTGAGGCTGCCGGTGCGTCCCACGTTGACGCGGATGTCCAGCAAGCGCGTCACGGCTTGCGTCGCCGGGAACTTGTAGGCGATGGCCCAGCGGGGGTCGCGTCCCACTTCACCCAGGCGGGCTTGCAGCTCGAAGGAGTTGACCTTGATCACCACGCCATCGATGCCGTAGTCCAGCTCCTCCCGCTTCTCGACCCACTCGCGGAAATAGTCCTCCACCTCCTCGACGGCGCCGCAGAGACGGTTGTGGGGGTTGAGTTTGAAGCCCAGGTCCGCAAGGCGTTTCAACGTATCCCAGTGGTTGCCGGGCATGGCGTCGTCGGACCAGCCAAGGCTGTAGACGAAGATATCCAGGGGCCTGCTCGCGGTACTCTTGGGGTCGAGCTGACGGAGCGCGCCGGCGGCGGCGTTGCGTGGGTTGGCGAACAGCGGCTGGCCCGCCTCCGCGCGCTGGCGGTTCATCCGCTCGAACCCCGAGCGGGGCATGTAGACCTCGCCGCGGACCTCGAACCGCCGGGGCGATTGGCCTGGCGGCGTCGACAGCGGAATGCTTCGGACGGTGCGCAGATTCTGCGTCACGTTCTCGCCGGTCTCCCCGTCGCCGCGGGTGGCGCCGGTGACCAGCATGCCGTCCTCGTACGTGATGGCGACCGCCAGGCCGTCGATCTTGAGCTCGCACACCATGCCGAAGGGCTCGCCCTCCAGGAGCTTGGACGTGCGGGCATGCCAGGCCGTCAGCTCGTCCAGGTCGAAGGCGTTGGCCAGGCTGAGCAAGGCCACGGGATGCCGGACCGGTTGGAAGGCGTCGACGGGGGTCGCGCCAACCCGTTGCGTTGGGGAATCCGGTGTTTGAAGCTCAGGATGCTCGGCTTCCAGCTCCTGGAGCTCCCGCAGCAACAGATCGTATTCGGCATCGCTGATCTCTGGATCGTCGACGACGAAGTAGCGGTGGTTGTGGTAGTCGACGGTCCGTCGAAGCTCGGCGATGCGGCCGGCGGCGCTGGTCTTGGCCATGGCGCGTGTCGCTTCGGGCTACATCCGCTCCGGGGCGGACATCCCCATCAGGTCCAGGGTACGGGCGAGAACGATGCGCGCCGCCTCGACGAGCTTCAGCCGGGCCGCCGTCAGCTCCGGCGGCAGGTTGGGGTCGCGGTCGGGCAGGACATCGCATTCCTTGTAGAACCAATGGAAGGCCGTGGCCAGCTCCTGGGCATAGTGGGGCAGGTGGTGCGGCTCGTAGGAAACGGCGACCAGCTCCACGATCTCGGTCAGCAGCAGCATCTTGCGGACCAGGGCCAGCTCGGCCTCGTGGCCCAGCAACGACACGTCGCCCCGACTAAGGTCGGGGTCGAACCCGCGGTCGGCGGCCCGTTGACGGATCCCGGCGATGCGCGCGTAGGCGTATTGAACGTAGTACACCGGGTTCTCTTCCGACTCGTTCTTGGCCAACTCCAGATCGAAGTCCATCTGGCTGTCGGCGGACCGGGAAAGCAAGAAGAATCGGCAGACGTCGCTGCCCACCTCGTCGACGACCTCGCGCACGGTGATGATGTCGCCCGTGCGTTTGGAGAGCCGTATCACCTCGTCGCCGCGACGCAGGGTCACCAGCTGAGCGATCAGGATCGTCAGACGCTCCGGGTCGATGCCAAGGGCCTCGACCGCCGACTTCATGCGTCGCACGTGCCCTTGGTGGTCAGCTCCCCACACATCGATGACGTGATCGAACTTTCGCCGGAGAAACTTGTCGTGGTGGTAGGCGACGTCGGAGGCGAAATACGTCGGCGCGCCGTTGCTCCGGACGATCACGCTGCCCTTGTCGTCGTCGAGGGAGGCGTGGGTGAACCAGGTCGCGCCCTCCCGTTCAACCAGATGGCCGTCGTCCCGAAGCCGGCGAATCGCCTCGGCGTATTGGCCGCTGTCGAACAGCGACTGCTCATTGAACCAGACATCGAACTCGACGTTCAACATGGCCAGGTCATGGCGGATCAAGTCGAGCATCTTGGCCAGCCCGGCTTGGCCCATCGCGCGCGTGGCGGCGTCGGCGTCGTTGCGGACCAGAGCCTCCAGCGCGGCGCGGTCGGGCGATTCGGCCAGGATGGCCGCCGCGGTCTCGGTCACATAGTCGCCCATGTAGCCGTCGGCGGGCATCGGTATCTCCAAGCCCAGCGACTGGGCGGCCCGGGCGTAGAGCGAGCGGTAGAAGGAGTCCATCTGGTTTCCGGCGTCGTTGACGTAGTACTCGCGCTCCACCTGGTAGCCGGCGGCCGTCAGGACGTTGGCCAGCGTGCTGCCCAGCACCGCGCCCCTGGCATGGCCGATGTGCACCGGCCCCGTGGGGTTCACACTGACGAACTCCACCTGGACCCGCCGTCCCGACCCCTTGTCGATGTTCCCGAACGTTTTCCCTTCCGCCAGGACCGTCTCCACTTGCTGTTTGAGCCAGGCGTCGCTGATGGTCATGTTGATGAAGCCCGGCGGCGCCACGCTGGTCGCGCCCAGCTCGTCGACGGCGCTCATGTGCTCGGTCACGTGCCGCGCGATCTCCAACGGGTTCATCTGAGCGGAGCGCGCCATCCGCAGACCGATGTTGCAGGCGTAGTCGCCATGATCGGGGTTCTGGGGATGCTCCACCGTCACCTCGGGCAGCCCAACGGACGGAAGGGCGCCGGCCTCGATGGCGCGGAGCGCGGCGTCCTTGACGACCCGGACGAGTTTGTGGCGGAGCGGTTCCATGAGACGGGCCTCGTCAAATAAATCAGGTGGCCCCGGCGGCCACCATTTCATTGTAACAAAACGGTGGCTGAGCCACATCAGGCGGCTGAGCCGCAGCAACATTTCCGGCCCACGCGGGCTGGCGGCTGAGCCACATCAGGCGGCTGAGCCGCAGCAACATTTCCGGCCCACGCGGGCTGGCGGCTGAGCCGCGGCAACATTTCCGGCCCACGCGGG
>JACZVV010000030.1 GCA_022572465.1 Chloroflexota bacterium | reverse complement strand
TGATTAAGATCGAGACGGAGCGGCGGCCCGACAACCTGCGAGGCAACTTTCCGATGCACGAGGGCATCGCGGGCCGGGACCGCAGCCTCTACTACAACATCATCAACCGCAACAAGCTGGGCCTCACGCTCGACCTGGGCCGCCCCGAGGGGCGCGCGTTGTTCATGGACCTGGTCCGCATCAGCGACGTGGTGGTTGAAAATTTCGCGGCGGGGACCATGGAGCGCCTCGGCGTGGACTACGACAGCCTGCGGGCGGTCAACCCGGGCATCGTCATGGTGTCGTCGTCGGGATTCGGCGCCACGGGACCGGCCAGCGGCCACATCGCCTACGGGCCGTTGTTGGAGGGCGCCAGCGGGTTCGCCAGTCTCAACGGCTACGCCGGCGGCCCGCCGATGCAATCGACCTTCGTCTACACCGACTACCTCTCGGCGATGTACGCGGCCAACCTGGTCATGGCGGCGCTGCTGGACCGGACGGACACGGGACGCGGCGCCTACTTCGACCTGGCCCAGGCCGAGGTCGCCCTCAACGCGATGCCCGAGGCGGTCCTGGCCTGCGCGGTCAACGGCGCGCTGCCGGTCAAGATGGAGAACCGGGACGAGTTCGTGTCCGTCCACGGGGTCTATCCTTGCCGTGGCGAGGACAAGTGGGTCGCGCTGGCGGCGCGCACCGAGGAGGAGTGGCGGGGCCTGTGCCTGGCCCTGGACCAGCCGGAGCTGGGACGCCGGCGGGAGTTCTCCGGGCCGGCCGAGCGAGCCGCGCACCGTGACGCTCTCGACGAGCAGATCGCGTCGTGGACTCGCGGGCGCTCGGCCTCCGAAGCCGCGGAAGCCCTCCAGCGCCACGGCGTGGCCGCCAAGCCGGTGTATGACATCCACGAGGTGATGCAGGACCCCCACATTCGGGAGCGCGGCGCGTTCCAGGACAACCCGCACCCGGTGATCGGCGTCCGACGGGCCTACGCCTCGCCCATCAACATCGACGGCGTTCCGCGGACGATTGCGCACGGCGCGCCGCTCTGGGGCGAGCACAACGGCTACGTCTGCTCCGACCTGCTGGGCCTGGCCGCCGCCGACGTCGAACGGCTGGCTCGCGCGGGCGCCATCAGGTGAACTGGGCGCTCGCGGTAGCCCAGTTCGTTGAGGCAACGGGCGGCCCGGTGCGATAATCTTGTGGAGCAAGCTGAACCATCAACCAAGGGAGGCCGCATCATGAACGTGCAAGAGCTCGGGCATCTGGTTCTCTACGTCCGGGACCTGGAGCGGTCGAGGCGCTTCTATGGCGAGGTGTTGGGGTGGCGCGAAGTGGGACGCCTCGGAGAGGCCGGGGTCATGTACTCCTCGGGGCGGACGCACCACGAGCTGCTGTTGCTGCAAGTCGGGGAGGAGGCCGCCGCGGTCCCCCAGGGCCGCCGGTTGGGCCTGTATCATTTCGGGCTCAAGATCGGAGAGTCCGACCAGGAGCTCCGGGACGCCAAGGCTCGTCTCGAGGCCGAAGGGGTCCGCATCGTGGGAAAGGCCGACCATGGCGTGACCCACAGCCTGTACATCCTGGACCCCGACGGAAACGAAGTCGAGCTGTATATCGACGTCCAGCCCGCGGTATGGCGGGAGCGTCCCGAAGCCGTCGCCGCTCCCACGCGCCCACTGGAACTGTGAGCTTGCCGGGCGTCTTGATGACGCTTGGCTGCCCGTGCTACCATCGCGCATCATTCCGCCAGGAGGACCAAGCCCATGGACGAGCTCATCATCGCCGTCGGCTTGAACGAGAACGTGATGCGGGACCAGAATCCCAACGTCCCCATCACGCCCGACGAGATCGCCCGGGATGTCGCCGCGTGCCAGGAGGCCGGCGCCACCGTCATCCATCTTCACGCCCGCGACCCCAGGACCGGCGCGCCCAAGATGAACGACCCCGACCAGTACCTCCAGATCTACCACGCCATCGGCAAGGTCGCCGACATCCCGGTCTATCCAACGTATCCCACCAACGTCCCGGCCAACGAGCGGTACCAGCACATCGTCGCTCTAGCCGAGCATTCGGCGTGCAAGCTGGAGATTGCCCCCATTATTGGGGGCACGACGAACCTGGTGGGCTTCGACCCTCAGACCAAACAGCTGCGGGGGCGCGACCTGGACCAGACAGTCCTCTTCAATCCCTGGTCCTACATGCTCCAGCACATGGAGGTGGCGCGGAAATACGACCTCTGGGTCTCTCACGACATCTTCGAGCCCGGCATGGTCCGGAACGTCGTCACGATGTGGGAGATGGGGCTCTACCACCGCCCCATGCTGCTCAAGTTTTTCATGTCCGAGCACATGCCCTTCGGCTTTCCGCCGGAGCCGAGGTTTCTTCAGGCGCTGGTCGACCTGGTGCCCGACGACCTGGACACCGAGTGGCTGTTCTTCCCCTTCGGCGTCAGCTACCGCACGGCCAGGGAGATGTGGACGTGGGCCATTGCCCACGGAGGCCACGTGCGCGTCGGCGTCGGCGACAACCCCTCCGGCGAGGGCTATCTGCCGACCAACGCCGAGCGGGTGCGGGAGATGGTCGAGCTGGCCCACAGCCTGGGCCGCGAGGTCGCGTCCGTCGCCGAGGTGCGGGCCCGTTTCGCGCCCATCAAAGTGGCCCAGGCGGGGTAGGGGGGAGCGCTCGAAGAGCCCGCCCCCTCGCCCCACTACCCCGCTGTCGCCGCCGCCTTCTTGCCGGCCTTGGCCTTGAAGTGGGGGATGACGTACTTCCCGAAGAGCTCCATCGACTTCATGATGTTCTCGTGGGAGATGTAGCCGACCTGCATCTGGCACAGCACCCGGTCCAGCCCGGCGGCCGCGTGACGCTCGATCTTCTCGATCACCTCGTCGGGGTCGCCGCCGATCACCATGTCGGCCTGGTCGAAGCCCTCGGGTCCGATCTCTTTGGTGAAGAACTTGAGCAGAATGGGGTACTTCTTGAACACGGGGTTGTTGCGGTCGCCGCTGTCCCACGCGGCCCGAAGCTCGATTGAACGGTCGAACCACCAGTAGACGGCGTCGTAGAACCCGTTGTCGATGGCCTGCTGCTTCGTCTCGGCGCAGTGGACCATCGTGTAGACCCCGATCTGGTTGTTGACGAAACCGCCGATTGGCTTGGCGGTGCGAATCGCCTTGCGGTAGCTCTCGACGCGGATGGCTATCTCCTCCAGCGGCACGAGGATCGTGAGGCCCAGGGCGCCGAGTCCCAGCTCGCCGGCCAGGGGGAAGCTCTCCTCGGTGGTGGCCGCCATCCACATCGGAGGATGGGGCTGCTGGTGGGGCTTGGGCAGAATGTTGCGCTCGGGGATGTCGAAGTACTTGCCTTTGTGGGAGAACGTCTCGTTCATCCACATCTTCGGGATCATCTCCAGCGCTTCGCGCCACATCTCTCGCGTCTCCTCCGGGTCGATGCGGAAACCCTCCTGCTCGAACTGCGTCGAGCGGCCGGTTCCGAACTCCAGGCGTCCGTTGCTCAAGATGTCCAGGACGGCGGCGCGCTCGGCGACTCGGATGGGGTGATTGAACGGGTACGGGAGCAGGACGACCCCATGTCCCAGGCGAATGTTCTTGGTCCGCTGGGCCACCGCCCCAAGGAAGATCTCCGGCCCCGGCGAGTGGGAGCGCTCCACCCGGAAGTGGTGCTCCACCAGCCAGACGGTGTCGAACCCCATACGGTCCGCCAACTCGATCTGCTCCATTGCCTGCCAGTAGACCTCGTACTCGCCCTCGCGCTGGGGCTTGGTCCATGGCTTGGGCAACTGGAGCTCATACAGAAGGTCGATCTTCATTTCAGCGCCTCCGTTCTTCTTATCGGGCCTCAGGAGGGGCGAATGGCCATTCGCCCCTACAGGATACGTCGACGGTTCCTTGGGTCAAAAGATGGCGATCGGGTTGACCGGCGAGCCGGTGCCGTTGATAACCCGCAGCGGGCCGATGGTCAGCATGAACTCCCACCGCTGGTAGCGCTCGCAGGCGGCCGCCAGCTCCTCCAGATTCGCGTTGTCCATCAGCCAAAGTCCCATGGAGACGATCCCCACCTGGTGGACCGGCATGGGTACGCGGGGATACCCGCTGGGGCCCAGGTCCTGGGCGGTGTCGGACCCTAGCATGGCGATCTCCCGCTCGTGGAACCAGGGCACGCAGGCCCCGTGGAAGCCGTGTCTCGACTCGCGGATGTTGCGCGGCCCCTCCTCGTTGCGCTGTCGCAAGGCCCCGGTGCGAACCAGCAGCACGTCGCCCGACTCCACTCGAACGTTACAGGCCCGCTCGGCCTCTTCGAGGTGGTCGGGAAACTGGCCGTCCTTCACGTCGATCCACTTGATCCCCTGGGTCTTGGGCAGGTCGAGGAGCACGCCGCGGCTCACCACGCCGTCGCGCAGCAGATCGATGGAGCCGACGGTCGCCCCCTCGGACGTGGTGACCTTGTCCGAAGACTGGCCGTTGTACATCTTGCCGTCGTAGAAGATGTGGGCCAGGCTGTCGATGTGGGTCACGGTAAAGCCGTGGAACTGCAACCCGATGAAATCGGCCGAGGACTGGAGCTCGCCGGGCTGGCTCTTCTTCCCGGCCCACTTCTCGCCGCTGCCGGTCATGTAGTGCAACGGCGGGCTGAACACGTCCGGCGCCAGCTCCTGCTGGATGGGCCGCGCGCACGACACGCTTACTCCCTCGCGGACCAGGCCTGCGGCCTGCTTGCGCTTCTCCGGCGTGATGTAGTTGATGGTGCCAAGCTGGTCGTCGGGGCCCCATTTGCCCCAGTTACGGCACCGGTCGAAGTAGCCCAGGACCTCTTCTTCCGACGGGATCTGTCTCGCCATTGACGCCTCCTTTTGCCTGATCGCCGCTTGGGTAGTCCGACCCAGAGGAGGGTCGGTCACCGACGGCCGCTCGCATTGTCTCGCGAATCGCGGGGAAGGGCAAACCGGCGGCTCAATCGCCCTCCGGCGCTTCGGGGAAGGCCGATTGGAGGCCCAGGCACCGGGTCTCGGGGAACCCCTCGGCGAGGTCTCGCCAGAACTCGTCCTTCAGCTCCGGTGGGTAGACCGACAGTCTATCGAGCTCTCCTCGAGGCACGAATCGCGCCTCTTTGATGTAGCGCGCGTCCAGCCGACCTGGTCCCGCCACACGATCCGTGGTCACCGTTCCCGAGAACTTCGGGCAATGGAAAAACAGCTCCAGGTTGTGGTGGGCGCCGCGCAGCGAATCCTGTGCTGCAATTTCCGTGGACCAGCCATCGCTAGGCGCTGGCGAGTTCGGGCTAGAGCTTGGCGATGATGTCGTTGCCAAGGCGCTCCATGCTGGCCAGCAGCTCCGGCAGCTCGATGCGTTTCTCCGCATGGGTCACCGGACGCAGATAGACTCGCGTGACGCCGGCCTCCTCCAGGCGCTTGAGGTCGTCCAACGATGGGTCCTGGGGCGCCCCGATGGTGATGTCGAACGGCTGATCGAGCCTTCCGGCAGCCTCCCGTGCGCGATCGATGCGCTGGACGATCTCACGAATGCCGTCCGGGGTATGGCCGCCGACGCCGATCCACCCGTCGCCCAACGTTCCGGCCCGGCGCAGCGCCGCCGGCGTCTCACCTCCGAACTCGATCGGAGGATGGGGCTTCTGAGCCGGCTTGGGCGAGAACTTTACCGGGCCGAAGGAGTAATGCTTGCCGTGGTACTCGATGGTGTCCTGGGTCCACAGCGCCTTGAGAATTTCGACGATTTCGGTCGTGCGTTCCGCCCGGTTGTCGAACGCTTCGCCCACGGCCTCGAACTCCTCCTTGAGCCAGCCGATGCCCACGCCGAGAATGACGCGGCCCTGCGACAGCCGGTCCAACGTGACGACGGCCCGAGCGGTGACGAACGGGTTGCGCAAGGGCAGGATATAGACCGACGTTCCAAGGCGGACCTTGTCGGTCAACGCGGCGGCGAAGGCCAAGGTTACCCACGGGTCGTACAGCGGCGTGCCGGGCTCGATGGGGGCGCGGTTGTCCGCTGCGTAGGGATAGGTCGCGGGAAGCTCGGTGGGAAAGACCAGATGCTCGGGCATCCACAGCGACTCGAACCCGACCTCTTCGGCCTTGCGGGCCAGGAAGGCGAACGTGCGGGGGCTGACGCCGAAAAACGAGAAGCCTGCTTTCATGGGCGATATCCTTTCGTGGCCGGCGTGAGCAATGGACGAGTCCTGGAGCGGGCGCGCCGGCGGATCAAACGCTGGGTCGAGAACGGCGGACTCACCGTGTGGCCGTGGCCGTCTTGAGCGCGCCCAGGATACAGGACGCCCCGGCCCGTGTCCACGGCGATGCCCGAGCGGGCGGCGCTCGGCGCCGGGACAGCGTCACAACAAGCGGAGTTTGATCTCGAAACGGTCGTCGAAGATGGTGACGGTGTCTACCAGGTCTTGGAGGAGCGCTCGCTTCAACATCAGCTCCATCGTCTCCCACTCGCCCGAGAGCCGGTCGACGGTCGACACCGCCTGCTGGCCGGGGCTTGCCGTCTCGGGGACTTCGGACCCTTCGTTCAAGATGGCCATTCGATCGCCAAGCTCCCGCCGGGTCCGAATGAGCTCCGAGCTGAGGGGGCGGAACCGCTGGGGAGAGATGTCGCCCCCGGCGACTCTCTGGAGGCTCTGACGGAGACGCCGCTCGACGCTTTTCTGGGCCGCCTCCAGCTTCTGGCGCTTCTCCGCCAGGGCCTGCGACGCCGCGGCCGGCGTGCGACGGCCCTTTTGCGCGGCGAGCCGAGGGCGCTGCGCCTTCACGTAGCTGAAGACGTCGTCTTCCAGCTCATGGGCGCGGCGGGTGTGGTACTGGCAGACGCTTTGATTCGTGCGCGATTGGCACTGGTAGTAGCGGTACTGCCGCTCCGCCCGGGTGCCGTCCTTGCGTCTGGTCCACGACTGCTTGCGGGTCACGCCGACCATTCGGTTGCCACAGTAGCCGCAGTAGATCATGCCCGAGAGGAGGAAGGGCTCGGCCTGCCCGTTTCGCCGCTTCGGCTTCCGGTCGTCCATGCGCGTCTGCGCCCAGCGAAACATGTCCGGCGTGATGATGGAGGGATGGCTGCCGGGGACCCGCATCCCGAAGCGGGTGTAGGTGCCCAGGTAGGCGCGATTGCGCAGGATGTCCCGGATCGTGACCATGCTCCAGTTCCGGCCCTTCCGGGTCGGAATGCCGTTTTCGTTGAGGTGGCGAACGATGAGCCGGATCCCCTGGTCCTGTTGGGTGTACAGGGTGAAGATCAGCTTGACCGTCTCAGACTCGCCGGGCTGGATCTCCAGCTTTTTCTTGTTCCCGATCTTGTAGCCGTAGGGCGGCTTACCCAGCCCCTCGCCGCGAATGGCTCGGCTGCGCATCCCGCTCTTGATCCGCTCGCTGACGCCCTGTTTGGCGGCGGCCTTGCGCCGGACGCCCATAGCCACGTGGAGGGGGTCGACGAACTGCCCGTCAATGATGTGGACCCTGGCGCCGAGGTCCTCCAGCTCGAGGACCGAGATGGCGACGTCGTCGGGCTGGGCGCCGAACACGTCGAGGTCGGGCACCATAACGGTGAACCCTTCGCCCTCTTTCCGAATGTAGTCCAGCATCGCGGTGTACGGTGAGGCGCCACCGGTCGCCGCGCCGTCGGCCTGCACGAAGGTTGCCGACGGGTCGAATCCGGACTTATCGCAAAACACAAAGAAGGCGCGTTCCTGCCCCAGGATAGATTGTCGCCCGTTGCCGTCGGTCGCGTTGGAGAAAAAGCCGATGGCGCGCCTAGGCGTGGAAACGGCACGAGGGCTGTCGCTCAAGTCCTGCATCGGTTAGCGCATCTTTACCAAAATCTGCTCAAGTCTAATCGACAATTCCCGGCGAACACAACCCATTTGGTGACGAATTCTTGGCGAATCAGCCAACGTACAGAATCCTTCCGCAGCTGCTGCAATAGACAACCTCTTTGCCGGCGCGGGCCCGCTGGATCAGGGTGCTAGGAAGGGTGATCCGGCACCCCGTGCACATTCCGCCCTCAACCCGCGCCACGGCCTGGCCTCCCTTTCTGGCCTTGACTCTCTCATACAATCGCCGCGACGGCTCGTCCAAGCTGGCGGCGAACTGTTGCCGGCGTTCCTCCCATTGCGGCAGCTCGGCTTCGATGCGCCCTTTCTCCTCCAGCAGGTGGGCTTGCGCCTCCTCCCAATCGGCGGCCATCTCGGCGACCACCTGCTCTTGGCGGTCCAACGACGCCCTGGCCTGCTCAACCTGTTCCATCAAGCTCAGCACCTCGTCCTCGAAGGCGCTTTGCCGTTGCCGGAGGTTTCCTAGCTCTCGCTCGATGGTGGGCAGGTCTCGCGGGTTCACCACCTGGTTGCCCATGAGGCGAGCGTCCAGCGCGCTCATCCGAGCTCGGGTCTGGTCGACGTCCATCTCCGTCGACTTTTGCCGGCTCTGGAGATCGTGGGTCAGTTGCCGCTGGCGCTGAAGCTCGGCGCGGCCTGCTCGGAGCTCCTCTGTCTCCTGGAGCTGGCTGTCGACCTCGACCAGGCGTTTCTTGCTGCTCTCGATGTGGGAGTCGATTTCCTGGAACTGGACGAGCTCTTTGGCCTGAACCACGACATTTTTTCCTATGCAGAAGAGACGTCGGCACGGGCACAACAGGAGTGGGGCAGCGGAGTCAGCGCCATTGTATGGGTGCGTTATGCGGCTGTCAACGGCATCGCCCGAGGTTCTCGCAACCCTCGGCACGAGCTAGCCGATTGCAGGCCCCTGGGCGTTGTTCAACGTCACGACGCGAGCGGCGCTACGTCAGGCGCGCGCCACCAGGAGAGGCGCGGCAAAGGCGGAGATTTCCCTCAGCAGGCAGAGGCCGTACAATGGCCCCGACCCACGAAGCACGGGGCATCACCAACCGGGCAAGGCCTGGGGATCGCGAGTGCGGCGAGGAGGATTCCGTGTTTCGACAAGGAGAGACATGACGCTGAAAGACCAGGTGGCTATCGTTACCGGCGCCAGCCGCGGGATTGGCCGCGCCATCTCGGTGGCGCTGGCATCCCAGGGCGCCGACATCGTCGTCGCCGCCCGTACCGAGCCCGTGCCGGGAACCATCGAAGAGACCGCGGCGATGGTGGAGGGTCTGGGCCGCCGGGCCTTGCCCGTGGAGATGAACGTCGCCGACGAGGGCGACGTTCACCGCACCGTCCAAGCGGCCCTGGAGCACTTCGGGCGCGTCGACATTCTGGTGAACAACGCGGGGACCAACTGGGCGCGGCCGGTCAAGGACTTCGAGCCTGCCCGGTGGGAGCTGGTGCTGCGCGTCAACGTCCTGGGACCCTTCTACTTTTCCAAGCATGTCATTCCCCATATGATCGAGCGTGGAAGCGGCCACATTCTCAACATCTCCTCCATCGCCGCGATCCGCGTGCAGCCCGGTTCCTCCGCCTACAGCGCGTCCAAAGCGGCCCTCGAAGCCTTGACCATCGGGCTCTCCAACGAGCTGTATCCCCACAAGGTCTGCGCCAATGCCATCCGGCTGGAGGGCACCGTAGCGACGCCGGGAACGACGATGCTGCTGAAGACGGGGACCCCCGACAGCGCCATGTGGCCGCCGGAGATCATGGGCGAAGCCGCGGCCTTCATCTGCCGGCAACCCTTCCCCTACACCGGCCAGATCCGCACCATCGCCCAGCTTCGACGCTACCTGCCCCGCATCGACGAGCTGCTGTCCGCCGTGGGCACATCGGCCGGCGATTGAGTCGAAACGTTCCGTCCGCCGGCGCGCTGCCCGCTCCAGCGGCGCCTCACCGCGAGATGCGCCGTGACACCTGGGTGTAGCGCCAGCTTCCGGCCCGCCGATAGAATCACCGCACGTTCACCTTGGGGGTTTCTCCGTGGCGACATCCGACGCCAAGACGTCTTACGTGTGCCAGCACTGCGCCAACGAGAGTCCCACCTGGGCCGGCCGGTGCCCCCAGTGCGGCGAATGGAACAGCTATCTCGAGCGCCGGTCGATCAACCGGAGCCGGAGAAACGGCGCTCACGGCCTGGGCGTTCCTCATCCGGAGCCGCTGGCGGACATCGATTTTTCCGATGCGTCTCGCGTCGTGCTGCCATTTCGAGAGGTCAATCGCGTACTGGGCGGCGGCATCGTCCCCGGCTCCCTCACCCTGATCGGCGGCGATCCGGGCATCGGCAAGTCCACCCTTCTGCTCCAGGTCGCCCAGGCCGCGGCCGATAGCGGTGGCGGCGTGCTGTACGTCTCGGGCGAGGAGTCGCCGCAGCAGATCAAGCTGAGGGCCCAGCGTATCGGGGTGTCGGGCGAGGGCCTGCTGCTTCTATCCGAGACCAACCTCGAGGGGGTGATGGAGCATCTCGCCGAGCGGCGACCGGCCCTGGCCGTCGTGGACTCCATTCAGACGATGTATCTGGATGCCGTATCGTCGGCGCCGGGCAGCGTCGCCCAGGTCCGGGAATGCACGCTGAGGTTGACGCAATGGGCGAAGGGCTCCGGCGCCGCGGTCTTCATCGCCGGCCACGTGACCAAAGACGGGGCCATCGCGGGCCCCAAGGTGCTGGAGCACATGGTCGACGTGGTGCTGTATCTCGAGGGCGAGGGCTTCAGCCCGTATCGAGTCCTTCGGAGCGTGAAGAACCGCTTCGGTTCGACCAACGAAGTGGGCATTTTCGAGATGCGGGATGGCGGGCTGGCCGAAGTGGAGAACCCGTCGGCGGCGTTTCTGGCGCACCGGGGCGACGCGGCGCACGGGTCGGCGATCGTGCCCACGTTGGAAGGGACCCGGCCGTTGCTCGTCGAGGTTCAGGCGCTGGTGACTCCCACGGCGCAGGCGGCGCCGCGCCGGGTCGCCAACGGCGTGGACATGAATCGCCTGCTGATGATTACGGCGGTGCTGACCAAGCATCTGGGCGTGCGGTTATCGGGTCAGGACGTGCTCGTCAACGTTGTCGGCGGCTTGCGAATCGCCGAGCCCGCCGCCGACCTGGGGATCGCTCTGGCAACGGTCTCGAGCCTGAGCGACGTCCCGGTCAAACCGGGGTGCGTCGCCATAGGCGAGGTCGGCCTCAGCGGCGAACTGCGGCCGGTGAGCCAGGTGGAGCGCCGCCTGACGGAAGCAGCGGCTCTGGGCTTCACCGCCTGTATTCTTCCCCAAGGCTCGCTCTCCTCTATCACGGGGCGGGAGGGCGTCGAGCTCCTGGGCGCCGCGACGCTCAGGGACGCCATCGGCATGGGTCTGGAAGCCCCGCGAGCCGCTGCGCCGTCCGGCCCGAGATAGTCGCTGGTCGATGCCCGAGCTCTTCAACGTCCTGCCCCCGGCCAAGGCTCTCGAACCGTTGCGCCGGCGAGTCCCGCCTTGGGCGGTAGCTCCGTCAGCGCTCGCGATCTGACCGCCGAGGTGATCGGCGGGCTCGGCGAGCCGGGGGATTCTGGTCCACGCGTCTCCATCCGGCCGCGAACACCGACCATCCTGGCCGTCGCCGGTGACAAGCCGGTGTTCGGCCTATCGGGTAATTCCGAATCCGCAACGATCGTCTTCGACCTGTTCGTGCGGATCGCCATCGCCTGGCTCAGCGGCTGCGAAGCGTCTCCCTCGCCGGCAACCACCAGGGCGACGTTGAGTCGTGACGTCCCCTCGGCTCCGGGCCGGGAGGAGTACGTGCCCGTCAGGCTGCAGGAACGGGACGGGCGCCGGGAGGCGCACCCGGTTTTCGGCAAGTCCACCCTGATCTACACGCTGGTCCACGCCGGCGGCATGGTGTAGGCGCCGTTGGACATAGGCGGCCTCCATGCCGGAGAGGGGGTCGACGTCCGCCTGTTCTCGCGCCGGTACCTGCGTGCTCTTCACTCCTCAGGGGAGTGGGGTCCTTGACCCGAGCAAGGGCTACCCCTGTCTGCCGTCCGTGCTGAAGTATGCCGGGGGCTGACCCGGAAAACCGCGGGGCTCGTGAGACGTTCGAGCCTTGTCCGGCGGCACGGCGCGACCTATAATACAATACGATCCGTGACCTCCGACGGCCTGCTGGGAGCCCCAATGAAAATCCTGTTTATAGAAGACGTGCCGGGTACGGCCTACGCCGGCGATATCAAGGATGTGAAGAGCGGATTCGCCCGAAACTACCTCCTGCCGAAAAAGCTGGCCGTTCTGGCCACCGCGGACCAGATGAACCGCGTCGATCGCCTGCGGTCGGCGGCGTCCAAGCGCCGCGACGCCACCGAGGCCGAGATGAAGACCATCTCCGATTCCCTCGAAGGCGCCGTGATCACCATCGAGGCTCGCTCGGGCCGCAACAACCGGCTGTACGGCTCCATCACGAACGCCGCCGTTGCCGAAGAGCTTGGCAAACTGACGGGCCGGGAGATCGACCGCCGCAAGATCATCATGGACCCCATCCGCCAGCTCGGCACCTATCAGATTCCCATCAAGCTCCACCAGGGCGTCGAGCCGATGGTTACCGTGGCCGTCGTTTCACCGGGGAGCCAGGACGAAGAGGCGGAGCCGGAGCCGACGGTGGAAGAGGTCGTCGCCGCCATCGAGGCTGGCGAGGAGCCCGCCGTGGCCGCGGATGAGCCGGAGCAGGCCGGCGTCATCGCCGAGTCCGTGGCCGGATCTGACGAAGCGGAGCAGGCCGTCGCCCTCGCCGAGCCCTCGGCCGGCTCTGACGAAGCGGAAACCGAGACCGAGCCCTCCCCGGACGAGCCCGTGCCAACCGACGAAAAAGCTCCAGACGACCCTTCTCCGATCCCGACCTAGTCGGGACGAGTCCTCGGGCCGAGTAACAGGGGGAAGCCGGCGTGTACGCCGACAGACTGCCGCCTCAGGACGCTGAAGCGGAAGAGGCGGTCATCGGGTCCCTGCTGATCGACAGCAATTCCCTCCTGCGCATCACGTCGTTCCTCAAACCCGAGGAGTTCTCCGTCGAGCGGCACAAGCTCTGCTACCAGGCTTGTCTCGCTCTGTTCAACCGCGACGAGCCGATCAACCAGGTCACCTTGGCGCACGAGCTGGAGACGCAGGGTGTCCTGGAGGGGATGGGCGGGCCGACCTATCTCAGCCACCTGGTCGTCAAGGTCCCGACGTCGGCCCACGTCGAGCATTACGCCCGGATCGTGCAACGCACGGCGATCCTGCGACGCCTCATCGAAGCGGGCGAGCAGATCCGCGAGATCGGCCACGAGGGAGACCCCGACGTGGATGCCGCTCTCACCAGCGCGGAGGACCTCCTGTTTCGCATCCGCCTCGGCGGGGGCAGCCGCGATTTCATCCCCCTCGGCGACATCCTCACCCAGTATCTGGAAGAGAAACGCCTCAACGTCAGGGCGAGGCCCGACGCGCCGGAGTTCGTGCCCACCGGGTTCATCGACCTCGATCGGATCCTCGGCGGCATGCAGCGCTCCGATCTGTTGATCCTGGGCGCCCGCCCCAGCGTCGGCAAGAGCAGCCTGGCCCTGAACATCGCCTACAACGCCGCCAAAAAGTCCACCGCCCACGTCGCCATCTTCAGCCTGGAGATGGGCAAAGAGCAGCTCGCCGACCGCCTCCTCTCGGGAATCTCGAAGATCGACACCTACCGCTTGCGTCAGCTCCGCCAGGGGAAGGACTGGGAGGCCGAGGAAGCGAGGCTGATGCCGGCCATCGGAGAGCTCTCCGATCTTTCCATGTGGATCGACGATACGCCGATGATGGGCATCGTGGAGATGCGCAGCAAGGCCCGGCGTCTCCACCTCGAGCGTGGGCTGGACCTGGTGATCGTCGACTACCTCCAGCTCATGTCGGGCGAGCGGGGCTTCGGCGGCGCCAACCGCGTCCAGGAGCTGAGCGAGATCACCCGCTCGCTCAAGGGCATGGCGCGGGACCTCGACGTACCGGTCCTCGCCCTGTCGCAGCTCAGGCGCGGCGTCGAGATGCGGCCGAGCCAACGGCCCCTGCTCTCCGACCTGCGCGAGAGCGGCAGCATCGAGCAGGACGCGGACGTGGTGATGTTCATTCATCGCGAGGATATGCTCCATACCGAGGGCGACTGGGAGAAGCAGTATCCCGACCGGCCCTACCCCAAGGGAATCACGGAGCTGATCGTCGCCAAGCATCGCCATGGGCCCACCGGGTCGGTCCAGCTCTACTTCGACCAAAACACGACGACGTTTCGCAACGCCTCCCTGGCCCCGACGAGGTCGGGATGACCGTGGCTGCGTTCAACGGCTTCCCCAAGCGGACGAAACAGACGCCGATCCCCAACCTTTTTTTCACCGCCGTTCTGCCGATGGTGGACGATCTGGTGGAGCTGAAGGTGGTCCTGTTCCTGTTCAATCGGCTGTCGTGGAAACGGGGCTATCCGCGGTTCGTGACCCTCAACGAGCTGAGCGGCGACATGGACCTGATGTCCAGCCTCGCGACGGCCGGGAAAGAGCCCACCCGGGAGCTGGTGCAAGGCCTGCAAAAGGTGGTCGACCGAGGGGCGTTTCTCCACCTGGGCCTTGAGCGGGAGGACGCGACCGACCATCTCTACTTCCTCAACACCGATGCGGACCGGCGGGCCATCGCCCGGGTCCAGCGAGGCGAGGTCGATCTGGGCGCGCTCCCCAAGGTCGAGGCCATTCCCGAGCCGCCGGAGCAGCGCAACATCTTCGCCCTGTACGAGGAGAACATCGGCATCCTCTCGCCTCTCATCTCCGAGGAGCTGAAAGAGGCCGAGGAGGAGTATCCATACGGTTGGATCGTCGAAGCGTTTCGCGAGGCGGTCCGTATGAACCGGCGGCGGTGGCGCTACATTCAGCGAATCCTGGAGCGTTGGAAGGCGGAAGGGCGGCCCGATGGAGACGGTCGGACAGATCTTGCAGCAGTATCGAGCCAAGGCCACGGGACCCGGCCCGGCGGCTACATCGTCAAGCGACGCCGCTGACGCCGACGGGTGCCCGCTATGCGGCGGCATCGGTTGGGTACGCCATGACGTGCCGCTGGGCGACGCTGAGTTCGGCCGGCTGTTCCCGTGCGAGTGCCGGCTGGCGGAGTTCGAGGCGGGCCGGCACCAGCGCTTGATGCGCCTGAGCAACCTGGGCAACCTCGAAGGCGTGACGTTCGAGAGCCTGGCCCGTGCGACGGGCGACTCCCACAGGCCCAATCCAGCCATGGAGACCGGTCTGAGGGTGGCGGCCCAGTACGCCCAGGAGCCGAGAGGATGGCTGATCATCGAAGGTCCGCCGGGCAGCGGCAAGACCCGGATCGCCGCCGCCATCGCCAACGAATGCGTGGCCCGCGGAATCGCCGTCCTCTTCCTGCCGGTAGCCGATCTGTTGGACCACCTGCGCGGCACCTTCGCCCCCAGCAGCGATGTCGCTTACGACGAGCTCTTCGATCAGATTCGCAACATCCCTTTGCTCATCCTCGACGACCTGGGCACCGAGAGCGCCACGCCCTGGGCACGGGAGAAGCTCTCCCAGCTGCTGGGCCATCGCCACGCTGCCGCCTCGCCCACGGTGGTGACCACCGACGTCCCGCTGGAAAAGCTCGACGACCGGGTGCGCTCGCGTCTGACGGACCCCGCCATCTCCCAGGCGATCCGGCTGGCGGCCACCTCGATGGCGTCGAGCAACGGCGTCGACCGGCTCGACCTCGCCCTGCCTCACATGACGTTCGAGTCCTTCAGCCCGGATGGCATGGGCCTTCGCGGGCCCATCCGGCAGAACTTGCGTGAAGCGTGGGAGCTGGCCCAGCGATTCGCCGAGCACCCCGAAGGCTGGCTCGTTTATTTCGGACAGCACGGCAGCGGGAAGACGCACCTGGCCGCGGCCATCGCCAACTACTGCCGCAAACGCGGCGACGATACGCTGTTCCTTCTGGTGCCCAAGCTCTTGGACTACCTGCGGTCCGTCTCCAGCCAGCCCGGCGGGCCCAGCTTCGAGGCCTTCGACCGGGTGGAGCGCGTCGGCCTGCTCATCCTGGACGACTTCAGCCAGTCGCTCGACACGCCGTGGGCTCGGGACAAGCTGGACCAGCTGCTGAACTTCCGCGGCCTGACCCGGCTGCCAACGGTCATTACGTCCAGCCTTTCGCCCGACGACATGGAGCCGCGTATCTGGTCCCGCATGAACGACCCACGGCTGAGCGACATCTACGAGCTGCGGGCGCCCGACTACCGGACGGGCCAGGAAAAGAGTCCCGCCAGGACGGCGGACTCAACCCGCGGCAGGCCCCGCGGCCGGGGCGCCTCTCGGTGACCCGACGCCCGCACCCAGGTGCGGTCGCGCCGTCGCGGGACCGTTCGGCCCCCACTTCGTCTGCATCACCGACGGAGGAGTCCGCGTGACCCTGTACTGCGTCTTCTGCGAGATCATCGCCCGCCGGCAGCCGGCGAAGATCAGATACGAGGATGACGAGGTCATCGTCATCGACAACATCCTCGCCTGGACTCCGGTGATGATGCTGGCGATGCCCAAGAAACACATGGGCCAAGAGGATCTCTGGCGGGACATGGGCAAGGTCGGCGCCGTCGCCGTCGAGATGGCGGAGAAGCACTGTCCCGGGGGCTATCGACTGCTTTCCAACGCCGGGCCGGACGCGATGCAGAGCCAGTACCACGCCCACGTCCACATTCTGGGCGGAACGTTTCTGGGCCATTACGCCTGAGGCGCGGCCAATGCTCGTGCGCGTGAGGACTTGTAGTAGGAGCGACCGGTGCCGACTCTGGTCGAGCATCCTCTGAAAGGGACCGGTCCCCCTACCCGCGGGGCCCGGACCCGGCGGGGATCAATGCCGGCAGGTAGGGCCGTGTTCGTGCTTGGGCTCGGCCTCGACCTCGATCGAGTGCCAAAAAAGAAATCGGCTCGTCTCGATCCAGACGTGTTTCGCCCACTGGACCAGCGACGTGGCCACCAGGATTTTCACGCCATCGCGATCCACGACTTGATAGCCGAGGCTGACGTTTTTCCCCTTGAGGTAGGTGTCGACCGACACCTGGGCCCGGCCGCCTCAACCCAAGGGCGGGATAAAGTCCAGCGCCGCGACGCCGCCTTTGCGGCGGATTCGATCCAACGCCTGTTCGGTAATCTCGAGCTGCATTCCTGACCGGTCCAGAGCTCGTTAGCGCCAGCGGCGATCGTCGGCCGGCGACGTTCACAAACTCTTCTTGAGCGTTGGATGCGTTGGCGGGGCCTGAGGATACACCGTCCGCCGTGTTACGCCGTCGATTCGACGCGGCTCGTGGGGTCGATCGACTGGGCCGCGACCGGGCGTCGGCCGTCAAGAGCGCCGGCGATACCAGTTGGCGCGACGCGATCGCTACTAAAGGGCGTTCAGGGCCGAACCGGCCTTGAACCACTTGATCTGCTCATCGTTCATCGTGTGGGTGAGCTCGATCTCCTCGTCGGCGCCGTCGGCGTGATGGAGCGTCGCCTTGACGGTCTGTCCCGGCGTCAGCGACGCCAGGCCCAGGATGCTGATCCGGTCGGTCTCCCGAACACGGTCGTAGGCGGCGGGGTCGACGAAGGTCAGGGGCAAGACGCCTTGCTTCTTCAAGTTGGACTCGTGGATGCGGGCGAAGCTTCGGACGATGACGGCGGCCGCGCCAAGGTGCCGGGGCGACATCGCCGCATGCTCGCGGCTGCTGCCCTCGCCGTAGTTGCCGTCGCCGACCACGACCCACCGGACGCCCCGGCCTTTGAAATCCCGGGCGATTCGTGGGAAAGGCTGGCCGGCCTCGCCGGTCAACGAATTCAGGCCGGCGCCGGTCTCATCGGTGAACGCGTTGACGACGCCCACGAACGTGTTGTCGCTGATCTTGTCCAGATGTCCACGGTAGCGAAGCCAAGGCCCCGCAGGCGAGATGTGGTCTGTGGTGCACTTGCCCTTCGCCTTCAGCAGCAGAGGCATCCGCTCGAAGTCGCGGCCGTCCCAGGGAGCGAAGGGCTCCAGCAACTGGAGACGCTCGCTGTCCGGCGCGACTTTGACCTGGACGCTTCGGCCCATGTCCGGCGGCGCCGTGTAGCCCGCCGCTCCGTCGGCGAACCCCTGGGCGGGCACGTCGGGCGCCGGGGCCGGCGCATGCAGCCGGTACTCCGATCCGTCGGCCGCCTTGAGGGTGTCGGTCAAGGGGTTGAACGACAGGCGGCCCGCCAGGGCGTAGGCGACGACGATCTCGGGGCTGGCGAGGAACGACAGGGTCTCGGCGTTGCCGTCGTTCCGCTTGGGAAAGTTCCGGTTGAACGAGCTGATGATGCTGTTGGCCTGGCCGGGCTCGATGTCGTCACGCTGCCACTGGCCGATGCAGGGGCCGCAGGCGTTGGCCAGGACTTTCGCGCCGATGCTCTCCAGCTTGGCCATCAGGCCGTCCCGCTCGATGGTGGCCCGCACTTGCTCCGAACCCGGCGTGACCAGGAACGGCGTGGCGACCTTGCCGCCGTGGGCGTGGGCCTGTTCGGCGACGTCGGCCGACCGCGCGATGTCCTCGTAGGAGGAGTTGGTGCAGCTCCCGACCAGCCCGGCCGAGATACGGTCGGGATATCCATTCTTGGACACGTCCTGGGCCAGTTGGGAGACGGGCCTCACCAGGTCCGGCGTGTGGGGACCCACCACGTGGGGCTCCAGCTTCGACAGGTCGATCTCGACCACTCGTTCGTAGAAGCGCTCGGGGTGGGCCTCGACCTCGGGATCGGCGACCAGGATGCCTCGGTTGCCATCGGCCAGGTCGGCCAGGGCCTCTCGACGGGTGGCGCGCAGGTACACGCCCATGCGGTCGTCGTAGGGAAAGACCGAGCAGGTCGCGCCCAGCTCGGCCCCCATGTTGCAGATCGTCGCCTTGCCGGTGCAGCTAATGCTGCGGGCGCCGGGCCCGAAGTACTCGATGACCCGGTTGGTGCCGCCGCTGACGGTCAGCACGCCCAACAGATAGAGGATGATGTCCTTCGGCGCGGCCCAACCGCTCAGCTTGCCGGTCAGCTTGACCCCAACGATGCTGGGATGCAGCACCTCCCACGGGAAGTCGGCCATGACGTCCACCGCGTCCGCGCCTCCGACGCCCACGGCGATCATCCCGAGCCCGCCCGCGTTCGGTGTGTGGGAATCGGTGCCGATCATCAAGCCGCCAGGGAAGGCGTAGTTCTCCAGCACGACCTGATGAATGATTCCCGAGCCGGGCTTCCAGAACCCCAGGCCGTATCGCTGCGACGCGCTTTCCAGAAAATCGTAGACTTCACTGTTCTCGTCCGCCGCCGATCGCAGGTCGGCCAGCGCGCCCACTCTCGCCTGGATCAGGTGATCGCAGTGGACGGTGGCTGGAACGGCCACGCTTTCGCGCCCCGACAGCATGAACTGAAGCAGCGCCATCTGGCCCGTGGCGTCTTGCATCGCGACGCGGTCCGGCTTCAGTAGCAGGTAGCTCTTTCCAGCGACCAGATCCTGGCTCTGGGGATCGGACAGATGGCCGTACAACGTCTTCTCGGCCAGTGTCAGAGGCCGCCCCAGCCTCGACCTGACAGCCGCCAGGTTCGCGTCGGCCCGAGCGTAGACCTGGCGGACCAGCTCAGGTGTCGATTCTATGTCTACCATGGCAGCCCTCCTGGGCCGGACGAGGGTGTTTGGTCACAGGTGCGTGCGGCGAGGTTGACGGCCCCACGCACGCTCCATGACCGCCGCGCGGGGCCGAGTCAACTGACCCTCGATTAGAACGAACGCTATCGGATACGGCCCGAGATCCCGGAAGTTCGACGCCAACGCTCAGGCGAAGTATTTCTTGTTGATCTCGATGTACTTGTTATATTCCTCGGGGAGCGCTTCCTCCTCGAAGATCGCGGTGACGGGACACACCGGTTCGCAGGCCGCGCAATCGATGCACTCATCGGGGTCGATGTAGATCATCTTCTCCGCTTCGTAACCATCCGCACCCTCACGAGGGTGGATACAGTCAACGGGGCAGACTTCGATACACGAGAGGTCCTTCACACCGATGCAAGGCTCGGTGATGATGTAGGCCATTGGGGGAGTCCTCCTAAGCTAGCCGAACACGATCGTTCTGCGGCACTCTATCGAACCTGCGCTCGGCTTCCCCATTGCCCGGAAGGCCGTGCGCAGCGCCATTCGCACTGGTAGCGCATACGGGATTCGAACCCGTGATCTCCGCCTTGAGAGGGCGGTGTCCTGGGCCACTAGACGAATGCGCCACAGTTTGGCTGGGGATCCTGGATTCGAACCAGGGTCGGCAGATTCAGAGTCTGCTGTCCTACCGCTAGACGAATCCCCAACCGGGACACAACCGAAGCTGTGTTCCAACAGAGGATTTTACCGTAGGGTAACGGGTATGGCAAGCCCCTGGGATCGCCTAGGATGGACTCCGCAGCGCGACGATCGCGCCGCGAATGCGGCCAAGGCACCGCTCGCGGCCCAGGACGGCCATCGTTTCGAACAGTGGTGGCGCGGCGGTCCGGCCGGTGACGGCGACGCGCAACGTGCCGAAGAGCTGGCCGGTCTTCAAGCCCAGCTCCTCGGCAAGGGGCCGGAGCATACCCTCGAGCGTGGCGGCGTCGAAGTCCGCCAGCGCCTCCAGCCGGGCCGAGGCGGTCTCCAAAGCGGCCAAGGCGCCGTTGCGGTCCATCTTTTTTGGGACCAGCATCTCGGGGTCATGGCTCAGCCCGTCCACGAAAAAGAACTCGGTCAGGGCCGCTGATTGGTCCAGGGTCTTGAGGCGATCCTGGACCAAGGGCACGATGGACGCCAGGTAGTCCTGGGGAATCGGCCGGGGAATCCCGTCGGGCAGGCCGCTCTCCAGGAAGGGCGTCATCCTCCGGGCCACCTCGTCGCGAGGCATCTGCCGGAGGTAGACGCCGTTCATCCATTCGAGCTTCTCGGCGTTGAAGATCGCCCCGGCCGAGCCGATGCGTTCGATGCTGAAGTGGGCGACGAGGTCGCTTTGGCTGATGATCTCGGTCTTGTCGTCCAGCGACCAGCCCAGCAGCGTCAGGAAGTTCATCATCGCCTCGGGGAGGTAGCCGCGATCGCGATACTCGAGGAGTGAGGTGGCGCCGTGGCGCTTGCTGAGCTTGGCGCGGTCCGGCCCCAAGATGATCGGCAGGTGGGCGAACGCGGGCGGCTCCCAGCCGAAGGCTCGATACAGCAAGACATGGCGCGGCGTGCTGGAGACCCACTCCTCCGCCCGCAGCACGTGGGAAATCTCCATCAGGTGGTCGTCCACCACGTGGGCCAGGTGGTAGGTCGGGTACTCGTCGGACTTCAGCAGGACATGATCGTCGAGCACCGAGTTCTGGAATGAGACGTGGCCCCGGATGAGATCGTCGAACGCCGTCTCGCCCCCCAAGGGGATCTTGAACCGCACCACATGAGGCGCGCCCGACGCCACCAGGTCTGCCCGCTCGGCGTCGCTCAGGTTGCGGCAAAGCCGATCGTAGCGGGTCGGCTCGCCTCGCTCCCGCTGGCGCCGGCGGATCTCGTCGAGCCGCTCCGGCGAACAGCTGCAGACATACGCGTGGCCCGAAGCGATCAGCCTGTCCACGTGCTCCCGGTAGATGCCCATCTCGGTGCGGCGGGACTGAAAGTACGGCCCGTATTCGCCCCGTTCTCCATGCCCCGTCGGCTCCGGCCCCTCGTCCCAATCGAGGCCCAGCCATGACAGGCTCTCGACGATGGCCTGGGCGGCGCCCGGCTCGGTGCGGGCCACGTCGGTATCCTCGATTCGTACGATGAACGATCCGCCGTGGTGTCGCGCGAAGAGCCAGTTGAACAGGGCGGTCCGAACGTTGCCCACGTGGGGGACCCCGGTGGGACTGGGAGCATAGCGGACGCGCACGGCAGAGTTTCCGGTCATTCACATTCCTCGACGCCGAGACACTGGATGAATTCGCCGGAGGACCGGCGAGTCCTCATGCAAGTATACCGCTGCTGCCGCCGGGCTCTGAGGCGCCGGACCGTATGATAAGATCTATCCGACGTCGCTTGCGGGAACGGGTCCGCCGTGGCGGCCCTTTTGACCCATGGACTGGATTACCAACAAGATCGCCATCTCCGGCTACCCCTCCTCCAAAACGGACCTGACCCAGGTCGACGCCATCGTCAACGTCGACAAGTACACGCCCTACAAGACGGACGTCCCGTGCGAGCACCTGCCACTCCTCGACGGGCCCGGCAACGACCCCGCGGGAGTCGAGGCGGTGGTACGGCGGCTTGACGAGCTGACGCAACGGGGGACGGTGCTGGTGCACTGCGCATCCGGGGTGAGCCGGTCGCCCTTCGTCATCGCGCTCTTCTTCGCCTGGAAATACGGGCTGTTCTTCGACGACGCCGTGGACCTGGTGGCGCGGAGACGCAGCCGGCCGCTGAACATCGACCCCGGCCTCACCGCTCAGACCAAGGACGTACTGTCGCTCCTCGACGGCGCGGTCGCGGGATGACCGCTCCCGAGTCCGACCTCTCGGCGGAGAGCATCGCCGATGGGCTGCGGACGCGGTACGTCGGACGGCGAATTCTTTTTTTCCCGACCACACCGTCGACGATGGACCAAGCGTACGCGGAGGCGCGCGCCGGCGCTCCCGAGGGAACCATCGTGGTGGCCGACCAGCAGACCGCGGGCCGCGGCCGGTTCCAACGCCCCTGGGTCTCCCCTCCCGGCGCCTCCATCTACCTGTCGCTGCTCCTCCGGCCCCGGCCGGAGCACTTGCTGAAGCTGGGCATGGTGGCGTCGCTGGCGGTGGTCCGGGCCGTTCGGCGTGCGTCGGGCCTGAAAGCGACCGTCAAGTGGCCCAACGACGTCGAGATCGCTGGAAGGAAGCTTTCGGGGATCCTCATCGACAGCGCGATGGCCGGCGATGGCGTCGACTACGTCGTCGTGGGAATCGGAATCAACGTTTCTTTGGACCCCGCCCAATTCCCGGAGATCGCCGAGATCGCCACCAGCCTCTCTCGGGAGCTGGGCCGCGACGTCGACCGTCGCTCGGTGCTCCAAGCGCTGCTGGAAGAGATCGAAGGGCTGTACGAGCGGGTCAAGCGGGGCGAGGGCATCGTGGAGGAATGGCGCGAGTGCCTGAGCACCCTGGGGCAGCGCGTCGCCGTCACCCGGCCCGGCGACGATCAGCGAACGTCGTTGGTTGAGGAGGGAACGGCCGAGGCCGTCGACGAGGATGGCGCCCTGGTCTTGCGCCGCGACGATGGCAGCCGGGTCAAGCTGATCGCCGGCGAGGTCACGCTGCGGGGCTAGCCGCCGCCGGCCCCGTCCCCCATCGCTACGGCCATACCGTGCCGAAATCGGTCGAGCGGACGACCCGCATGGTGAAGCTCGCCGCGTTCTGCCGCGCCAGCCACACGATGGCCGGAGCGACCTCTTCGGGGTCCTGCCATCCCGTCCAGTCGTGGTCGGGCGGGTAGACCACCAGAGCGCCCTCGGTCTTCACCGGGCCCGGCTGGACGGCCACCACAGAGATGTTGTGCTCCATGAGCTCGTTGGCCAGCCCCAGGCTGAAGCGCTCGAGGGCGGCCTTCGACAGGCCGTAGATGGTGTCGCCGGGGTACCGGAAGGCTGAGGCCGCCGCCGAGCTGATGTTGATGATCGAGCCGCTTTTCTGGGCGATCATGGTGGGCAGCACCGCCTGGCAGCACAGAAAGACCCCCCGGACGTTGACCGAGAGCAGCCGGTCGAACCTGCCGACTGAGTACGTCTCCACCTTCTCATAGGTAAAGGAGCCGCCGGCGTTGTTGACCAGGACGTCGATGCGTCCGAACTCTTCCAGCGTCCTGCGCACCATTTCCCGGATCTCCTCTTCTTTCGACACGTCGCAGGGCACGGCCAAGGCTTTGCCGCCCGCGGCGTTGATGATCTCCGCGGTCTCATGGATGGTGCCCGGGATGCGTCCCGTGGTCTCGCTCCGCGCGGCGATGGTGACGCTCGCGCCCTCCCGGGCCATGACGGTGGCGATCCCCTTGCCGACGCCGCGGCTGGCGCCGGTGACGATCGCGACCTTGCCTTCAAGCTCCATTGGTGTGCTCCTCGTCGATCTCTTGCGCCGGGACCTCTCTACGACTATACGACCCCGCGCCGGGTGTCAATAGCCGCCGCAAACAGGATCAGGGCATGGGCCCGCGACGCGCTATGAGCCGCACCGGCGCGTGCTATAATCGGAGTTGCCACGCCGATGGAGTTTCGTTCCGGGAGAGCCGATGGCCGCCAGCGACAGCCTCATCCTGGCCGAGAACGACGCCCGCATCGTTGCCGTTATCCCGACCCGGCCCATCCACCGTAGCGCCCTCGCGCCCGAGCTCGAAGGCTATCTCGTCGAGGCCGCCCACGGTCCCGCCGTCGTGATCGAGACGCCTCTCCTCTCGTCTGAACGCCCCCAGTCTGGCGCGGCCCCGTCGCGGGCAACGCGCCCCCCAAACCGTCAAGGGAGGTAGCCCAGTTGAAGAACGACCTTCAGGTTTTCAACGGCGGCCCGAAAGTTTTTACCGGCAACGCCAATCCAGTGTTGGCCCAGGCCATGTGTGACTACCTGAAGATCCCGATGGGCAAGGCTGAGGTCTTTCAGTTCAGCAACGAGAACATCTTCGTCCGGATTCAAGAGAACATCCGGCAGCGGGATGTCTTCATCGTGCAATCGATCTCGACGCCGGTGAACACCAGCCTGGTCGAGCTGCTGATCATGATAGACGCAGCCAAACGGGCCTCCGCCGGACGCATCACCGCCGTGTTGCCGTTCTATGGCTACGGCCGCACCGATAAAAAGGACCAGCCCCGGGTGCCCATTACCGCCCGCCTGCTGGCCGACCTCATCACCACCGCCGGCGCCGACCGATTGCTGACCATGGACCTGCACGCCGGACAGATCCAGGGCTTCTTCAACATCCCGGTCGACAACCTGTTCGCCACGCCGGTGCTCCTGGATGTGATTCGCCGCCGCTACGGCGATGGCGTGGTCATCATCTCGCCCGACGCGGGCGGCGTCGAGCGCTCTCGCGCCTACGCCAAGCGCCTGGGCGTCAACCTCGCGATCATCGACAAACGTCGCGAGGCCGCCAACGTCTCCGAGGTGATGAATATCGTCGGCGACGTGAAGGACAGGACCTGCGTGATCGTCGACGACATCGTCGATACGGCGGGAACCCTGGCGGAGTCGGCGATTGCGCTGGAACGGGAGGGCGCCGAGGCCGTCGCCGCTGTCATCACCCACCCGGTGCTTTCGGGGCCGGCCATCAAGCGCATTTTGGAGTCGCCCCTCCACGAGATGGTGGTGACGGACAGCATCCCCTTGAGCCCCGACGCGCGTGACTGTGACAAGCTGCACGTCGTGTCCATCGCCCCGCTGCTCAGCGAGGCGATTCGCCGAATCAACAATGAAGAGAGCGTGAGCTCACTGTTCATCTGATCGAGATCGAGGAGAGAGCCGTGGCTGAGAACGAGCTTACCGTCGAAGTTCGTGAGGGAACGGGAAAAGGCCCGGCTCGGAGGCTTCGCGCCGCCGGCCGGATTCCCGCGGTCTGTTACGGGCGGGACGCGACACCCTTGGGGATCAGCCTGGATCCCAGCGCCCTGGATCGCCTGCTGAAGACGAGCACGGCGGGCATGAACACCCTGATCGAGCTGCAGATCGAGGGCGGGGGGGAGTACCACGGAAAGCCCATGCTGGTGAAGGAGTTGCAGCGAAATCCGATCTCGGGTCGAATCCTTCATGCGGATCTGTACGCGGTGAATCTACAGGAGGCGATCCAGGTGTCGGTGCCGATTCACCTGGAGGGAACCCCCGAAGGCGTGAAGACAGGGGGGATCCTGGACCAGACCCTGCGCGAAATCGAGCTCGAGTGCATGCCCCAGGCGATACCCGAGGAGGTTCGCCTGGATGTTAGCGAGCTCATGATCGGCCAGTCATTGCATGTCCGCGATCTGCTCTTGCCCGAGGGCACCACGCTCCTTTCCGATCTGGATCTCGCGGTCGTTTCCGTCGGCAGCCCGGCCGTCGCGGAAGAGCCGGAGGCCGAAGCGGCCGAGGGCGAGCTGGTCGCCGAAGGCGAAGCCGCGCCGGAAGCCGGTGGCGAGGCCGAGGGCGACGCCGAGTCTGGGACGATGAAGGGCGACGAGTAGCGTCGCAGCTCCGGTGAAACTCGTCGTCGGTCTCGGGAACCCGGGGCGCCGATACGCCGCGACACGCCACAATGTGGGATTCCGCATCGTCGAGTGCTTCGCGGAGCAGCGTGGCATCGCCCTCGCCACCCCGAAGTTCGACGGTCGTTTCGGACGCGGCCAGATTCGCCTTCCCGGCGGAGAAGCGCTGGACGTCGGCGTTCTCGAGCCGCAGACATACATGAACACCTCCGGAGGATCGGTCTGCGAGGCCCTCCGCTTCCTACCCATCGAGGATCCGAAGCGGGACCTTCTCGTGGTCTTCGACGACGTCGACCTGCCCTTCGGCCGCTTGCGAATCCGGCCGAGGGGGGGCGCCGCGGGGCACAAGGGGCTGGAAAACGTGATCGAGCGACTGGGCCACAGCGATTTCGCCCGGCTGCGTTTCGGTGTGGGACGCCCGATCTCCGCGATGGACACCGCCGACCATGTCCTCCAACGTTTCGGTGCCGACGAGGAGAGGGAGGGTCATGCAG
>JACZVV010000141.1 GCA_022572465.1 Chloroflexota bacterium | reverse complement strand
CCGGCTACGTCGATACAGCGGAAAAGGAGTACGCCGAGGCGTCGGTGACCATGGCCCTGGCCTCCCAGTCGCCGCTTCCGGACCCCGAAAGTCTGGGCGTCGGCGACAGCGCATACCTCAACGGGCTGGGCGAGGCCGTCGGCGAGATGCGGCGGCACTTGCTCGACGCGCTGCGTCAGGAGCGTATTGCGCGGTGCGAGGAGGTGCTGGTCTCCATGGACGACATCTACAACGTCCTGGTGACCATTGACTTCCCCGACGCACTGACCGGGAACCTGCGCCGGACGACCGACATGGTCCGTGGCGTGCTGGAGCGGACCCGCGGCGATCTGACGGCGGCGATCGTCCAATCGCGCCTGGCGGACAAGCTCGGTCGTATCGAGGGCCGGCTCACCGAGCAGGACTAGGCGTTTCCATCAACCGCGGCCGATCCGGCCGTTGCCATCCTGAACCCCGATGGCATCGGGGTGAA
The DNA here is from genome assembly GCA_022572465.1 of Chloroflexota bacterium. Classification (GTDB taxonomy): domain Bacteria; phylum Chloroflexota; class Dehalococcoidia; order SHYB01; family SHYB01; genus JACZVV01. Next base: position 5,680 of record JACZVV010000141.1, on the reverse strand, counting down.
GAATCGCTCTGCCGTGACGGCGTCTCGATTCATCGGACCGATTCCATCGGCCCTAGCATGACGTTGCACACGTTCTCTGGAAGACAATGCCCATGCGCCGGGCAAGAGCGCACGGCGGAGCCAGGTGCGTCGGCGACAACGGAGCGGCCCTGATCAAAGGGCCGCTTTGATGGACTCGCGAATCTCTTTGATGTCGGGGAAGCGACCCAGCTCGAGCTTGGAGAAGACCAGGGCGCCGTTGACCGTTACCTCGAACGCGCCCTTGCCGCCGGGCACCAGCTTCGCTCCGGCCATCTTGCGGCTGAACTCTTTGAGGATCTTTTCCGTCATACTGACGGCGTCGGGGAGGTAGCCTCATTCGACGCAGTATGCGATTTCGAGCTCCGGCTTGTCCGCCATGAAGGCCTCCTGTTTGGACCCGCGACTCGCGAACCCACGTTTTCATCATAGCAGTCCGCTTGTTCGGTGGACAACCTCGGCCGAGGGCACAAAAAACGGCGGGTGATGCCCGCCGGTTTTTTCACACTGCAGATTGAGGCGCGGCTTTTCTCAGTCCGGGTCCCAGCGCCAGGCCCGGCCGCGCAGAGCGGTTACCAGAACTTGGGGGCTGCTTTCCTCAGTTCGGCCTTGACGTTGTGCCGAATCCAGGAAAGGATGTCCTGGTCTCGGACGTGGTCTTGAGCGTGCTGCAGCACCGCGTCGGCGTAGAGGGCCTGGACGCCACGCCGGAGCATACGGATGGCGGCAGCCCGGTCGGGGTCGGCAACGCCAAACCATTTGTAACGAATGGTGTTGGGCTCGAGCTTGACGAGCTCCTCTTTCAACGCGTCGATGGCCATCTGCCGTTGCTGGACGCGGTCCAGCGCGGAAAGCTGAGGGGCCGGTTCCTCACCATCCATCATTTTGGAGATGGCCAGGACCAACTCCTGGGCCTGGGCCAGCTTGTGGGACTCCGTCATCGGTCAACTCCTCCTACATCCTCACCTCGCCGGGACGATGATCTCCCGACCGGCTCCCTCCCGCCCTTCGGATCAAGCGACCCCGTGAACGTCTCGTTACCGTATAGCACACCCATCGCCCGAGGTCAATGAAGGCACAAACGGCCCCATCGTTCCGGCAATACCATACTATTGTACACACCCTGTACAGCGTCGGCGCGCGCGGATCGGCGGGCCTCCGAGGCGGGTCGACTGACTGCGGGACTCGGTCCCCGCCCACCGTCGAATCTGCCGTGACCCAGCCAACGGATGGCCCCACGGATTTGGCCGCTACGTGCCCCGGAGGCGGCCGAGTCGCGGCAGCGGCGCACCGATGAGCGGCATCGCGTACCGGTGGAACTCCGGCGACGGCAGCCCCGATTCGTCGGTCACAAACGCCGGAGGGAGCAGCCTTTCCTTGCCTGCCACCGCCTCGAGCGGGGCCAGGCCCGTGCCGCACCGATATGGAGCGTCGGGCTCCCGCACCAGCGTCACCATGCAGTCCGTGTGGCCGGCAAGGGCGTAGCGCGCCGCCGCCTGGCCCGCCAGATATGCTTCGGCGGCGTCGGTGGTGGAGACACACGCCGGGAAGGAACGCTGGATCGCGTTGGGACTCTCCAGCCGCACCCGGGCCTTGAAGTGGCGGGTGAGAAGGCTGGCCAGATACCGGCCGGGGCTCGCGTGATAGGCGTGGCCGAACTCGTCGACGTGCTCCGGCTCGGCTGCCGCGCCCAGCGGGCCGTCGGGGCCTTTGAGGTTCTCGGACACCACCACCACGGCGAAGCCCCAGCGCCGCACGGCCTCATCGGCCATTGAGACAACCCGGTTTTCATCGACCTCCGTCTCCGGCGTCAGGATAAGGTGCGGAGCGTCGCGCTCGTCCCGCTTGCCCAGCGCAGCGGCGACGGGCAGCCAACCGGCGTTGCGGCCCATGACCTCCAGCACCGTCACCGGGACCGACCGCCGGAGCGCCTCGGCGTCTCGTCCCGCTCCCATCGTCGCCAGGGCGACGAACCGGGCGGCGCTCCCGTAGCCGGGGCAATGGTCCGTCTCGGGCAGATCGTTGTCCACAGTCTTGGGCACGGCCACGACGGTCAGCGGGTGGTGGCTCGCCGATGCCGCCTCGGCCAGGAGATGGGCGTTCTCCGCCGAGTCGTTGCCGCCGATGCTGATCAGAAACCGCACCTCGGTCTGCTTCAGGACGTCCAGAGCCTCACCAATCTCGCCGGGGCCGAGCTTGCGTCGCGCCGAGCCGAGAGCCGCGCCGGGAGCGCGCGCGATCGATGGCCAGAGACGCCGGGGCTGCCGGCCCAGGTCGATGAAGCGGCGCTCGAGCAGGCCGTCCATCCCGTGGATCGCGCCGTAGATCGTGCCGAAGGAGCCCTGGTCCAGCGCTTCTCGTACAAACCCGGTCAAGCTCTGGTTGATGACGGGCGTCGGTCCCCCCGACTGGAGGACCACGACGTTTCCTTTGCTTCGGCGGGCCATAGTCACGTTCATTGTAGACCCGGCGGTAGCAAGCCGTTGCATGGGCAGACCCCTGGACCAACCGCCGGGAGCACAAATCGTTGGCGTTCCCCTCCGTTTGTGCTATAGTATGGGTCGTGTACAAATCGCGTCCACAGGAGCGAAGGGGACCAAACCGAGCGATGCAACGTCACGTTTCTGCGGCTTGGGGATATTTATTTACGGAGCACGGCTAAAATCTGGTAACTGGCGTCTGTCGGAAAAGCCAAAGACCCCCGGTTGCCGGGGTCTTTTTTTGTTATCCAACGTGGCGGACGGCGGAGTTGAGAAGACGGGTGGCTAGGACCACTATGCGGCCATGAACGACATGCGACCATCGCCGGCGGAGCACGCTGCCGTGCAGGCGGCGCTGGCCGACCCGCCGTGGGGCACCGGCGACGTCCTCAAGGCCATCGCTCTGGGCCTGGGCCTGCTCATCGGCGGCGTGGTCTTGGTGGCCGTCGCCCGCGCCGGTTTCGACGCCAACGCCACCGTCGTCGGTCTGCTCTTCACCGGCGCCGCCGAGCTGGCGCTGGTGGCGGCGGCCTGGCGCTTCTCGATATTCAAGCACGGCGTCTCGTGGTCGGCCCTCGGATTCCGGCGGCTGCGCTTGGAGGACGCCCGATGGGCCTTACCCGCCGGACTCATGGTGAGCCTGACCGTCGCCGTCGTCTACGCCGCGGTGATCAATGGCCTGGGCTGGGCCGACGACGTGCGGTCGGACAGCTTTCTGGACGAAGGGGTGGCGGCCATGGCCGTCGCCGTCTTCCTCGCCGTCATCGTCGCGCCGTTGGCCGAGGAGACGTTCTTCAGGGGCTTCGTGTTTGCCGGGCTCAGGAGTCGTTTCGGTTTCAAGGGAGCGGCGATCGCCGCATCGGGGCTGTTCGCCGTCGCCCACATCCAGCCGATTACATTCGTTCCGATTTTCATGATCGGCTTTGTGCTGGCCTGGATCTACGCCGGGACCGGCTCGCTCGGTGCGGCCATCCTGGTCCACGCGGCCTACAACGGCATCATCATGGCACTGGTGCTGGCGACGTGAAGACACGCATCGACGACAGCTTCGCGATGCTCGAGGCGCGGGGCCGCACCGGCCTCATCGCCTACCTCACCGTGGGCTTCCCCGACGTGGAGACGACGTTACGGTTGGCGCCGGCCATCGTCGAGGCCGGGGTCGACATGATCGAGCTCGGGGTGCCCTACAGCGACCCGCTGGCCGATGGGGTGACGATCCAACGTTCCAGCCAGGTGGCGCTGCGCAACGGGGTCACGCTCCAGACGTGTCTCGAGGTCTGCGGCACGTTACGAAAGCAGCTTCCCCTTGTCCCTCTCCTTCTGATGGGCTACTATAATCCCATTCTGGCGTACGGCATCGACGCCTTCGCCCGAGAGGCGGTTGCCCGCGGGGCCGACGGAGTGATCGTCCCCGACCTGCCGCCGGAAGAGGCGGCGCCGCTGGTCGGCGCCAGCAGGGCCAGCGGGCTGGAAACGATCTTCCTCATCGCGCCCACCAGCACCGACCGGCGGATGGAAGCGGTGTGCCGGGTCGCCAGCGGTTTCGTCTACTGTGTCAGCGTGGCGGGCACCACCGGCGCTCGAGAGCAGCTTCCCCCCGACCTGGCGATCTTCCTCGACCGTGTTCGGCGCCACACGTCGCTGCCCCTGGCGGTGGGCTTCGGAGTATCCGATGCCGCCCACGTGCGCGAAATCGGCCGACGCGCGGAGGCGGCCATCTTTGCCAGCGCCCTCATCGACGCGATCGCAAAGGGAAGCTCGGGGGACCACGTCGAGCGCGCCAGCCGGTTCGTCGCCGAGTTGGCTCGCGGCGCCGACAATCGGGTGAGGAGCCGATAGCCGTGGACAGCCGAGGCATTCGTGGGGCCACCATCGCCGAAGCCAACTCCCGGCAGGCTATCCTCGGCGCAACCAAGGAGCTGCTTCAGGAGATGGTGCGGGCCAACGACCTTCATGTCGAAGACGTGGCCTGCGTGTTCTTCACCACCACCCGCGACCTCGACGCCGAGTTTCCCGCCGTTGGCGCCCGGGCGATGGGCTGGACCCAGGTGGCCCTATTGTGCGGCCACGAGATGGAAGTCCCCGGCGCCATGTCCGGCGTGATCCGCGTCATGGTCGTGGTCAACACCGACAAACGCCAGGACGAGATCGTCCACGTGTATCTCAAGGAGGCTCGACGGCTCCGGCCCGCCAACGACGAGTGAACCGGCTTGCAGGAAAGCTTGCCGAAACAGAGAGACCAAGGAGACCGCCATGATTGTCGTCATGAATGCAGATGCGACTAAGAACGAGCTCGACTCCGTCCTGTCCCACGTTCGGGAGGCCGGACTCAAACCGAGCGTCACCTACGGGGCCGAGCGCAACATCGTCGGCGTCGTCGGCGGCGCCATCACCTCGGACCTGGCCAGCTCGCTGGAGCGCCTGCCGGGGGTGATGGAGATCCTCCGGGTCTCCCGGCCTTTCAAGCTGACCAGCCGCGAGTTCCATCCCCACGACACCGTCATCGACGTCGGCGGCGCCACCGTGGGGGGGAGTGACCTGACCATCATGGCCGGCCCATGCTCCGTCGAGTCCGAGGAGCAGATGGTTGCCACCGCCAAGGCCGTGAAGGAGGCCGGGGCCACGATGCTTCGCGGCGGCGCGTTCAAGCCCAGGACCTCGCCCTACAGCTTCCGCGGCCTGGGCGAAGAGGGCCTGAAGCATCTTGCCACCGCCAGGGAAGCGACCGGCCTGCCCGTCATCACCGAAGTGATGACCGTGGAGGACATCGATCTCGTGCACCGCTATGCCGACGTGCTCCAGATCGGCGCCAGGAACATGCAAAACTTCAACCTGCTGGACGAGATCGGCAAGCAGGACAAGCCCGTGATGCTCAAGCGGGGGCTCTCGGCCACCATCGAGGAGTGGCTCCTCGCGGCGGAGTACATCCTGGACAAGGGCAACTCGCAAGTGATGCTGTGCGAGCGGGGCATCCGCACCTTCGAGACCTACACGCGCAACACTCTCGATATCAGCGCCATCCCGTTGACCCAGCGGCTGAGCCACCTGCCGGTGATCTGCGATCCGAGCCACGGCACCGGCAAATGGTATCTGGTGCCGCCGATGGCCGGCGCCGCGGTGGCCGCGGGCGCCAACGGCATCATGGTGGAGGTGCATCCATCGCCGGACCATGCCAAGTCCGA
>JACZVV010000140.1 GCA_022572465.1 Chloroflexota bacterium | reverse complement strand
CTCGGCCACCGGGCGCAGCGGCACCGGGCCGCGGGCGCCGGGCAGGGTCAGCTCGCCGAGCAGCGCGAGGTCGGCGCGCGCCGCGTCGGGCAGGCGCACGACGATGGGCACCTGGCGCTGGCTCAGGTTGAGCTTGGGCAGCAGCTGGTCGTAGTCGCCGGCGGTGGCGATGCGCAGGGTCTCGGCGATCGCGGCGGTGGACACGCCGAGGTCGGCCGCACGGGCGGCATCGGGCCGCACGATCAGCTCGGGGCGTTGCAGGCTGGAGCTGCTGGTGACCTGGCCGATGTCGGGCAGGCGGCGCAGCTCCTGCTCCACCTTGGCGGCATGGGCGGCCAGGGCCTCGCCATCCTCGCCGGCGAGCACGAGCTGGTATTTGTTGTTGGAGCCGCCCAGGCTCACCTTGATGCGTGCGCCGGCGATGCCCTGCAACTGCTCGCGCAGCTCCTGCTCGATCTGCTGCTTGCTGATGCCGCGGCGCTCCTGTCGGGGCGTCAGATTGAGCGTCAGCGTGGCCTTGCGGGCCTCGGGCGCGCCGCCCATCGAGAACGGGTCGCCGCCGGCATTGCCGCCGCCCACGGCGGTGTAGACCAGCTTCACGTGTTGGTGGGCGGCCGCCACGGCATGGGCCTGCGCGGCGACGGCGCGGGTCTCCTCGTAGGTGCTGCCGGGCGGCAGCTCCAGGTTGATCTGGCTCTGGCTCAGGTCGTCGGGCGGCAAGAAGGCGCCGGGCACCTTGCCCATGAACAGCGGCGTGCAGGCCGCCACGCTGAAGGCCGCCGTGATGGCCAGGGTCTTGCCCTTGTGCGTGAAGGCCCAGCGCGCCGCCTTCATATAGGCCGGCATCCAGAAGGGCTCGGTGTGCGGCCGCGTCGCGGGCTTGAGCAGATAGGCCGCCATCATCGGCGTGAGCAGCCGCGCCACGACCAGCGAGAAGAACACCGCGATCGACGCCGTCCAGCCGAACTGCACGAAGAACTTGCCGACGATGCCGCTCATGAAGGCCGTGGGCAGGAAGACCGCGATCAGCGTGAAGGTGGTCGCGATCACGGCCAGGCCGATCTCGTCCGCCGCCTCCCGCGCCGCCTCCAGCGGCGTCTTGCCCATGTTGAGGTGGCGCATGATGTTCTCGATCTCGACGATGGCATCGTCCACCAGCACGCCGATGACGAGCGACAGGCTCAGCAGCGTCACGACATTGAGCGTGAAGCCCATCATCTCCATCACCCAGAAGGTCGGGATGGCCGACAGCGGCAGCGCCACCGCGCTGACCAGCGTGGCCCGCCAGTCGCGCAGGAAGAACCACACGACGACGACGGCCAGCAGCGCGCCCTCCAGCAGCAGCGACATGCTGCCGTGGTAGTTCTCGATCACCGGGTCGACGAAGTTGAAGGCCTCGGTGACGGTCACGTCCGGGTGGGCGGCCTTGAGCTCCTCGAGCGCCGGCTTGAGGCGCTTGGCCACATCGACCTCGCCGGCACCCCGGGCGCGGACGATCTCGAAGCCCACCACCGGCTTGCCGTTCAGGAAGGCGCCGCTGCGGCGCTCGGCCACGGTGTCGCGCACGCTTGCCACCTGGTCCAGCCGCACGCGGCGGCCGTCGCCCAGCGGGATGTCGAGCGCCGCCACTTCCTCGGCGCTCTTGACCGTGGCGATGGTGCGCAGCGACTGCTCGGCGCCACCCAGCTGGGCCCGGCCGCCGGGGGCCTCCTGCTGCACCTGCTTGAGCTGGCGCGACACCTGGGCCGCGGTCACGCCCAGGGCCAGCAGGCGCTGCGGGTCCAGCTCGACGCGCACCTCGCGCGTCACGCCGCCCACCCGCGCCACCGAACCCACGCCGCGCACCGCCAGCAGCACCAGACCGCCCGCAAGGTAGCTGGCGCTCACCGCCAGATACTGAGCCCCCACACCCAGAGTGGCGATGATCGCTCCGGCCATCAGCGCGCCCGCGACTCCGCCGACTCGCTGGCTTAGCGAGTTCAGCGCCAGCCCGTTGAGGGCGTACTCTGCGCCTACGACGTCGTACGTATAAGCCTGCCGCAGGGTCATCGTGAAGGCCCAGATGCAGCCCATGGCGACCGCAAGCGCCATCACGTGCCAGACCCGAGCGACGTCTGTTACGAGCAGCGCAGCCATCAGGACCGCAATGACGGCCGCCCCGCTGGCAAGAAATCGAAGGAAGACGCGACGATCGACTCTGTCGGCGACCGCGCCCGACAGAATGCCCAGGAAGAAGAAGGGCGCCATGCGCGCCGCCGAAGCCAGCCCGACCATGAAGGGGGAGTCGGTCAGCTCGAGGACCAGCCATCCCAGGGCGACGTGCTCCATCCCCATGCCGAGCGATTGAAGCAGTGTCGAGCCCCACAGAAGCCTGAAGTCCCGGAACTGAAAGGACGCGGCCCACGCGGCGTGTCCGTGGAGGAACGCGGTTAGGGCCATGGAGTCAGCATTGCGGACGGATTACGTCACCGGCCGGTCCGATTCGATGGAAGCCGCCTGGGAAGGTAGATCGCACCAGATTTCCTCCGACCCGCTCAGGGCTCGGGTCCGGGCGCGGACGGAAACGCCATGGCCCTTCGCGGAACACAAAACTCGACGAATGTTGGCGAGCCGTCTGGTCGAGCGGCTAGTCCGCTACTGCAGCGGCGAGTAGTCTGTAGGGGACAGCAGGGTATTGAAAACCCTCGCCACGAGCGCACCGTTCGCCTCCGACTCAGCCACGACCTTGTGCCACTCCGGGTCATCGCGGAACGTCGCCCAGGCGCGCTCTCGTTGAGCTGCGTCCTCGAACGCCACGATGTAGATCAGCCGGTTGCTGTAGTCGCCGACGCTGGCCGTCCAGTATCCGACGTTCTTGATCCCGTGCCGCTCGAATATCTTGAGCGTGTGGTCGCGGAAGCGGGCTTGGAGGTCCGGCAGCTTGCCTGGCATCGCCTCGTAGACTCGGTACTCGTAGATCATCGCTTGCCCCCAGGCTCTGAATGTCATCCTTACCGTGGCCTCTCACACGAGCGGAGAGGCGGCCTTCTCATGCTGTCTGGCGAGCGAGAAGGGCCGCCAATCCGCGCCGGGCCAGACAGGCCCTCTTATTTCGTCCCGTGGTAAGGGGGACTCAAGGGGGTCTGCATGCCTCCCGGCCAAGGCTACTCAGCGCCGCTCAATCCAAGCTCTTTGGCGACCTCTCCGGCCAGCGCATCGTAGGCGATGGCTGGCTCACCCGGTCCCGTCAAGAGGTCCACCGGCGTGATAGAGACTCGATTCTTGCGCACTGCCCAAATGTCGGTGCCCTCGCCCACCTCGGGGTTCGTAGGACGATTTTGCTTGATCCAGTAGTGGGTCCTGCGGCCATGGGACTCGCGCTCGACGCTCTCCATGTAGGCTCTGGGGCCCAGCCTGGTGATGTCGACTCTTTCTATCATCTCAGGGGCGACGTTGGGGAGATTCACGTTCAGAAGCAACGGGCCGGGCGGCGGGCTCCTCGATATCGCCACCGCGAGGCAACGGGCGGTCAGGGCCGCCGCCTCGTACTTGACATCGGTCAGCGAGGTCACCGAAACCGCGATCGAGGGGATGTTGCGGAAGTAGCCCTGCATCGCCCCGCCTACGGTCCCGGAGCTCATGATGTCCAGACCCAGGTTCGCCCCCTGATTGATGCCCGAGACGACCAGATCGAAGCGCTCCTGGAATAGCGACTCGGTGGCGAGTATCACGCAGTCGGCGGGAGTGCCCTGAACCGAGAAGGCCTTCACGCCATCGATCCTCGCTGGCACCTCCTCCGCCCTGACGACCGCCACCAGCGTCTTGGCGGAGCCTATGCCGCTCTGGTCCCGGTCGGGCGCCACCACGGCGACTTCGCCGACATCCTTCAGCCCCTCGGCCAGCGCCCAAAGGCCCGGCGAGTGGATGCCATCGTCGTTTGTAACAAGGATTCTCAAACTCGCTCCGATCGTGCGCCCGCACCCTGGTTAGCTCCTTGACGCAGTCAAACATGCGGCGCGTGGCTCGAAGTATAGCACGCCAGAGGCACGGCATCCACCCGGACGAGCCGCCGCAGGCTGATGAAAAATGGGGAGTGCAGTCCCGATGCGTCGGGATTGCCGGGAGTCTGAGGGTGTCCCTCAGATATAATTTCTTCTCTTTCCTCACTCGAAAGGGGGCCAGAGCGCCTGCCCTAAGCCTGTGGTGAGCCTGTAAAACCATGGAAGGGGACGGTCGAGAGAGTTTTTCAGGGCTCCGCTAACGCTTGCAGCCGTGGGGACGAACGTCGAGAGCTACAGGGTCAGATTATCGATGAGCCGCGCCCAGCCTATTCTCGCGGCCAGCGAAACCAGCGCCGGGGACGCCAGCAGGTCCAGCTCCTCGAGCGTGTCGGCGTGGGCTACGCTCACGTATTCGAGGCGCACCAGCGGGCTCTTCTCCAGGAGCATCCGCATCTGGCGCTTGACCTCCATCGCATCGGTGACCCCTTCTTCGCAAAGCCTCTTGGCGACCAGCAGGGACTGGTAGATCAGCGGCGCCGCCCGTCGCTCGTCGGGCGTCAGATAGGCGTTCCGGCTGCTGAGAGCCAATCCGTCCGGCTCCCGCACGGTCGGGACCACGACGATCTCTGCGCCGAGGTTCAAGTCGGCGTTCATGCGCTTGATCACAAGGCACTGCTGAGCGTCCTTCTGGCCGAAGTAGGCGCGTTGAGGCCGGACGATAGCCAGCAGCTTGGCGACGACCGTGGCCACGCCGTTGAAGTGGCCTGGCCTTCGTTCTCCTTCCAGCCGGCAACCGATAGCGCCGACGTCCACCGTTGTGGCGAACCCCTCCGAGTACATCTCGTCCGCCGGCGGCGCGAAGACGAGGTCGACGCCGCCGGCCTCCAGCTTCTCGAGGTCTGCCTCCGTGGGGCGAGGGTAGGTCGAAAAATCCTCGCCGGGACCGAACTGCCTTGGATTGACGAAGATGCTGACGGCGACCGTCGGGCAGTCGGCCCGCGCCCGCTCAACCAGGGCCATGTGGCCGGCGTGGAGAGAGCCCATCGTGGCCACCAGACCCAGAGGCTTTGGCGTCTGGGGGTAGGCCTCTCTGAACTCTGCGACGGTCTCAATGACCTTCATCGTTCTGCCCGGCCGCTACGATGTCCAGGCTCACCGCCGCACACACTCACGTTGAGCCCGTCGAGGTGGATACGCCGGTCTGCCGCGTCAGCTCGTCGACGACGCTCGGCTTCATCGAGTAGCTCTCGGCATCGGAGGGGAAGGTCCCGTCGCCCACATCACCGACGTACTGGGACGTAGCGTCCCGGATGGCAGCGGCCAGATTGGCGTAGGCCCGCGCGTGCCTGGGCACGAAGTCCGTGAACAGGCCCACCAGATCGTGAAAGACCTGGACCTGGCCATCGCAGTGGACCCCGGCGCCGATTCCGATGGTCGGAATCGATAGCCTGTCGGAGACGATCTCGGCGAGCTGCGCCGGCACCAGCTCCAGCACGAGGGCGTAGGCGCCGGCCTCCTCGAGCGCCCGTGCGTCCTCGAGAAGCTCGACAGCGGCTTTCGACGTTTTGCCCTGCACCCGGAACCCTCCGAGCTGGTTGACCGCCTGAGGAGTGAGGCCGACGTGTCCCATCACCGGGATCCCGGACCGGACGATTCTCCGGACGGTTTCGGCCATGTGGCGCCCACCCTCTAGCTTGACAGACTGCGCTCCGCCCTCCTTCAGGAGGCGGCCGGCGTTGCGGACCGCTTCGGCGATGTCGGCCTGGTAGCTGAGGAAGGGTAGATCGCCGACGACGTGAGCCCGCTGGGTGCCGCGCACGACGGCCTTGATGTGGTGCACCATCTCATCCATCGTCACGGGCACCGTGGAGTCGTATCCGAGGACCACCTGCCCCAGGCTGTCGCCCACCAGGATTATGGGAATCCCGGCTTCCTCGACGATCTTGGCCGACGTGTAGTCGTAGGCGGTGATCATGGGGATCTTCTCGCCTCGACGCTTCATCTCTCTGAGGTCTCGAATCGTCACACGCAATGTGGTACCTCCTCAATCGCACAGAGTGAGGCCTGCGCTCTCATTGCTACGCGTCGCCGCGCTCCGCGCTCTCGAATCCCTCCAAGAGGCTCTTGATCTCGGCGGCCCGCTCACTGCTCAGGGCTCCCTTCTCTACCGGGTAGCGTAGCCCTGCCAAGGCCAGCTCGCGGTATAGCGGCATCAGCTCGGGAACACGCTCGCTGAGAGCCTCGAGGTGCTTGCGGATGGTGCCGACG
>JACZVV010000139.1 GCA_022572465.1 Chloroflexota bacterium | reverse complement strand
ATAGAAGCGGTCCGCGCCGCGGCCGGCAACGCGCACTTTCTGAGCCCATCTCTTTCGGAACGAGCTATCCAGGCCTATCTTTCGCGAACCGGGTCCATGCCCGCCGATCCCTATTCCTCGCTTACAGGTCGGGAGCGGCAGGTATTTCAGCTCTCCGCGGAAGGTCTGACCAGCAAAGAGATCGGCGATCGCCTCTCCATCAGCCCGAGGACCGTCGAAGTCCACCGCGCCCGCATCAAGTCAAAGCTGGGGATCCATACGTACGCCGATTTGGTCAAGTACGCCATCCGCCTGAACGTTTTGCCCCAGGACCAAGCGCCGATGGACACCCTGGACGAGAGAGCCTAGTCCCTGCTTCCGCCGACGTGTCGTGCCCCGGTCGTTCGACCGGGGTTTTTTTACGTGGATTTTCGTACCGGTATACGTAGACGCCGACACTGAATTACGCACGCGTTGCTCCAATTCTCCAGGGAGATTACGAATTGAATACGCCTCCATCTCGATTATTGTGAAATACCGGATGGTGAGGCAGCTCGTTGAAACGAACTCTGGCGTGACGACCGAGGCCCCGATGGGCAGCCTGTGGGATGCATCCCGTGGGATACCGGGTTGCAGCTCAGGCCCGCATGCAGGGTACGATGGCGCTGGACGATGAGCCCTGTCTCGCCCCGGTGATCCTCGCGTCCATTTGCGGCTGTGATGAGGGAGGGACTCGTGGGCGGACCGCTGCTCGTGAAGCTGTGGGGCGAGCTGGCCTGCTTCACCCGGCCGGAGCTCAAGGTCGAGCGGGTGAGCTACCTCGTGATGACGCCATCGGCGGCCAGGGGCGCCCTGGAGGCCATTTTCTGGCGTCCGGCCTTCTCGTGGCGCATCAGGGAAATCCGCGTCCTGCGCCCGCCGCGCTTCGCCTCGATGGTCCGCAACGAAGTGACCCGCAAGGCAACGATGGCATCGCCGCCGCGCCCGTTTTATGCCGACGACCATCGGTCGCAGCGGCACACGCTGGCGTTGCGGGACGTGGCCTACGTGATCGCCGCCGATATCGTGCTTCGGCCCCAGGCCAGCTCCGGTAGCCTTGCCGCTTTTCGCGACCAGTTTCGCCGTCGCGTGCGGCGCGGGCAGTGCTTCCAGACCCCGTACCTGGGCTGCCGCGAGTTCCCCGCGTTTTTCGGCCCGCCCGAGCCCGGCGATGCACCCGTCGACTCGACCGAGGACCTGGGGGCGATGCTGTTCGACCTCGATTATTCCCGAGACCCGGAGAGTCCCCGGCCCATTTTCTTCCAGGCCCGTCTGGACCACGGCGTCATGCGGCCACCCCAGGAGCTATACGCAAAGTTGAGCGCACCTCATGTTGCTTAGCTCGCTGATCGATTACCAGCAACGACCGGGGCATCGCCGCTCCCCTCCAGGGTACCGGCCGGCGACGATCCATTGGTGGATCGACCTCGACCTCGCAGGCGCGCTGGTGGGCATCCGCCGGACCGCCGATGGCGCCGGCCCGCGGGGCGGGAAGGTGGGCGTCTCGGTGCCGGTCCCCTACGTCAGGGCAACCAACAACGTCGCGGCGCGCCTCCTGGCGGACACGGCTTCCAATGCCCTGGGGCATCCCTGGCCGATGGTCGACGCCCGGCATCGCGCCCGCACCATCCTCGGCCACGCGGCCTTTCGAGACATGGTGCGGGAGTGCGCCCACGACACCGGCGAAGCCGCCGTCGCCACCGTGGCCCGATTCCTGGACCACGTCACCCTCGCTCACCTGGAGCTGCCCCACGATCTGCATACCGTCGATTCCATGGCCTACCGCGTCGCCGACGGCCGGCCCGTCGTCGAGCTGCCGGCGGTCCAGGCCTGGTGGGCGTCGCGCCAGGAGCAAGGCCAACGAGAGCGATGCCTCCATTGCGGCGACCAACGCGCCATCTCCCGCGTGCACCCGTTTGTGCGCGGCATCCCAGGTGGGAAACCGTCGGGGATGGCGCTGGTCTCGGCCAACAGCCCGGCGTTCCAATCCTACGGGCGGACCCAGGGCTACAACGCGCCCCTGTGCAACGGCTGCGCCCAGGCCTATACCAGCGCGCTGTCGGAGCTCCTGGGCGACCGGAGGGTGTGCTTCGATCTGCCCTCTTCCAAGACAACCGTCCTGCTGTGGACCGAAGACGGCAGTCCTCACGAGCTGACCCAGCTGCTGGCGGACCCCGAAGGCTATGGCCTCGGATCGCTGCCGGGCTACGCGACGCCCACTCCCGCCGGCCCCGCCCAAGACGTGCGGCTCCGTTGCGCCGTGTTGACTCCCAGCGGAAGCCGACTCGTGGTGCGCGACTGGATCGAGACCAACCTGGACGCCGCTCGGCGAAACGTGGCCAGGTTCTTCCAGAAGCAGGCCGTCTCCAGCGGCGACTCCCAGCCCCGGCGCTTCGGGATCCCCACGTTGGAGCGCGCCCTTCACCAACGAGGGGGCCACCGCCAGAAAGGCGACGGCTTTCACGATCCACCGCTGGTAGCCGCGGCGCTGCTCCGCAACGCGCTCTTGGGCCAGCCGCCGCCGCCCCTGGTGCTTCACCTGGCCTTGCGCCGGTTTGCCGTCTCGCAACCACGGCCCGACCGTGGCGGGTTGCATCTCGGCCAGCCTCTCGTGGCGGTCATCAGGCTCGCCCTGACCGGCCAGGCCGGAAGGGAGAGTCATGAGCAATCGCCAATCGACGACGGAGCCAGCGCCGGCTACCTCTGCGGCCGGCTGTTTTCGCTGATCGGAGCGACCCAGCCCGGCGCGCACCGGTATTACGGTCCAGCGTCCTCGGTCCCGGCGGCGATCTTGCGCCCATTGCTCTCGAGGAGTCGGCACGGTCTGGCCCGAATCAGGCGAGCCAATCCGGCGCTGGCAGGACACTATGAGAAGCGCATCGCCGATGTTTCGTCGCGAATCGGCGAGCTCCCCGCCAGCCTGAGTCTTCACCAGCAAGGTTGGTTCGCCCTCGGCTATCACGACCAGCGCGCCGGGGTCGTCTCGCCCCCGACGGCCGCGGGCCTTCGGACCGAGACACGGGCCGCCTGAAGGCGTTTTGGCAAGACCAACGATGGAGAAAGGGACCATGAGCACCCCCACCCACATCGACCCGGACCGTCGCCACGACTTTCTGCTGCTCTTCGACGTGACCGACGGCAATCCCAACGGCGACCCCGACGCGGAGAACATGCCCCGTTGCGACCCGGAAACCATGCACGGCTGGGTGACCGACGTCTGTCTCAAGCGGAAGATTCGGGACTACGTCTACCTGGTCCATGGCGAAGACGTGTACGTGAAACACCGCGGAATCCTCGCCCGTGAGCAGCGGCGGGCCTACGAAAAGGTCGCCGCCGACCCGTCCCGTGGGGCCAACGACGACGCGCGCAGTGCGATGTGCGAGATGTACTACGACGTGCGCATGTTCGGCGCGGTGATGACCACCGGGCGAAGCGAGCAACGCGGCAAGCATTGGAACTGCGGCCAGGTCCGTGGTCCGGTGCAGCTCTCGTTCGCCCGCTCGGCGGACCCCATTTTCCCCATCGACCTGGCGATCACCCGGGTGGCGCTGACCAACGCCGATGACGTGCCGGGAGGCGAAGCTACGGACTCGAAAGCCACCTCGGGCCAGATGGGACGGCGGAGCATCGTTCCCTATGCCCTGTACTTGGCCCGGGGCGCCTACAACCCGTACCTGGGAGCCGACACCGGCGCCTCGAGCCATGACCTGGAGGTGCTGTGGGACGCCCTGCTCTACATGTGGGACCTGGACCGATCGACCAACCGCGGCTTCATGGGCTGTCGCGGACTCTACGTATTTCATCACGACCATCCGGCGGGTTGCGCCCCGGCCCACGCCCTGTACGACCGAATCTCGGTGACCCGCGCCGATGGGGTCGATTGGCCGCGGAAGTTCACCGACTATGTCGTCACCGTCGACGATGCCTCGCTCCCAGCAGGGGTAAGCATGACTCGTTTGGCATCGTGACCGGCGCCCGTCCGCCGGCGCGCACGCATCCCAATTTGCGCCAGCGGACGGGCGAGGATTGAAACAGTGTGATGTCCCTCGAGGCCGCCTCGGCCGGCCCCGGCTCAGTCGGGGCCGGCCGAGGCTCAACCCGACCCGCCCAATGCCGGAACATTTGCCGACAGGACAACTGATGGACGAAAGCTTCTCCAACGCCCCAACAGGTCGCGGCGCTGACCCTTCCCCCGGCGACCTTCACGCCGCCGAAGAGTCTTAAGCGGGACAAGGAGACGACGGTGGTTGACTCCAACGATTGGCTACGCAACGTGATTGAGCAGTCCACGGACCAGTTCTGGCGCTACCGGCTGCTCCCCACTCCCGCTTACGAGTACGTCAGCCCCTCGTCGACGGCGATCTTCGGGTATACACCCGAGGAGTTCTACGCCGACCCCCTCATGGGCGACAGACTGGTCCACCCCGATGACCGGTCGGTCCTGGAGACCTCCTGGGCGGACCGAACAGCGTTTCCGGCCCCGCTGACCATACGCGCCGTCACCAAGGGTGGCGCCACCATCTGGGTGGAGGTCCTGCGCGTGCCGTTCTACGACACCGCGGGGAACCTGGCGGCCATCGGAGGCACGACAAGGGACGTCACCCGGCGGAAGCAGGCCGAGATGGATCTGCGGCACGCCAGTGAAGCGCTGGCGGCCTCCCGGCGGCGCATCGTCGACGCTCAGGAGAAGCTGCGCCGCGAAATCGCCGAGCAGCTCCACGGGCGGTTGCAGAACCGCTTGCTGGTCGCCGCTGCCCGCATCCGCCAGGCCATCGACGGCTTGAGCGACAACCCCGCCCAGTCGGCCGAGCGCTTGGCCGCGACGGCGGACCTCCTGGACGAGATCGCTCAGCGCGACGTGCGGCGGATCGCCAACCAGCTTCACCCCATGTTCTCCAGGATTGGCCTGCTGCCCTTCCTCCGCGCCCTGATTGAAGATTATGAACCAAGCTTCCGGGTCGAGATCAGGGTCCCGGACCGACCATGGGCCATCGAGACGTTGGCGCAACCCCGGTTGGAGCCCCAACTGGGCATGGCTATCTACCGCGTGGTGCAAGAGTCGCTGAACAACGTCCAGAAGCACGCCCGAGCGGCGAGCGCGCGGGTCACCCTCCAGCCGACTGCCAACGGCGCGATGACGGTGACCATTCAAGACGACGGTGAGGGATTCGACGTCGACAGCGTGCCCCCAGGTTTCGGGATCCTGACGATGCAGGACTACGTTGGCTCCCAGAGCGGCGCCTTCCAACTCCAGAGCAGCCCGACGGGGACCACGGTGGCCGCGTCCTTCCCGCTCCTCTCATAGCGCCAGGGCGGGGCGTCGCGCCAACAAGCGGCGGCGAGCCTTTCCTCCCTCTACATGCCAGCCCGTAACGGCGGCTGCGAGCTTTCCATGAGCCGTAACCAGGGGTTCGGTCCAAAAGTTTAGCGTAACGTCGCTCCCCGCCATCGGCGCGTTCCGGCCTACCGCTGGGGGTTTTCCCCTATCCTCTCGAAGCGCGGTTTCCCCTGCCCGCCGGTCGGGATTCCACCGGACAGGCCTTGGTGATTGGCCCCCTGTCGAAGCACAGCGGTTGACGCCTATCGTGAATTTCAACACGGCCACCGGCTCCATGGCGCCGAAGCCCGAACCGCCACGCCGCAGGGCCGATCAGCCACGCAAATCAGACCACACCGAGGGAGGGAGGAATGCACAGCTCCATCCTATTTGACCAGCCTTAGCGAAGGAAGCAAGCGCAGACCTCCAGCAGGGCTCCGAGGTCGCACGGGAAACAAACGAAAGGATATGACGTTTCATGGCCAACAAATCGAATCGAACCACAGCAACGAACGAGCTGTCGGCCGCCGAGATCCGTGGCCGGCTCGACTTTGCCGGCTTCACCGAATCCGACGACCATTTCGCGGCGTTCCGCGCGCTCTATGAATACGACGCCCGGTGGGCCCAGCCCCGCAACGGGCGCGACCTTCTCGAGGACTGCGGCCTCGACCGTTAGCCGGCCGGTACGATCACATTCCAAAAGGGGAATTACTCACCATGCGACTCAAATTGAACATTCGGACCAAGCTCATCGGGGCCTTCTTGCTTGTTACCGCCCTGCTGCTCGCTGTTTTCGGCGTAGGGCTCAACGGGCTGAACGCCGTGGGGAGCGCCAACGACCAGATCGTCCATGAGGCGCTCCCAGAGGAGCAGGCGGCGGCGCATATCGAGCTGCTCATCGCCGAGCAGGAGGCCTTCTTCTACGAATACGCCCTCACCCTCGATCCCGCGGCGCTGCGGCAGGCGGAAGAGCTCACAGGGGAAGTCGATCACGCCTTCGGCGAGATCCGT